>JAPSIU010000032.1 GCA_031178565.1 Leucobacter sp.
CGTGCCCGCCGAGACGAGCGAGGCTCCTTCATCCACTTCTACACGCCGACCATCGGGGACGTGTTCTTCGAGATCGTGGAGCGGCGCGGGGGATATGCGGGCTATGGCGCCGCCAACGCCCCGGTGCGATTGGCAGCCCAGCGCTGAGAGGAAAACGCGCCAGCGTTTTCCCGCGTTGGGCTGGCCGGCTCACCAGCCGGGAGCGCTGAGAGGAAAACGCGCCAGCGTTTTCCCGCGTTGGGCTGGCCGGCTCACCAGCCGGGAGCGCTGAAAGGAAAACGCGGCAGCGTTTTCCCGCGTTGGGCTGGTCGGCTCACCAGCCGGGAGTACTAGGAGACAATGGGGGTGTGAAGCACACGACCGAGCGTCAGCAGCGCGATCCCGAGCGCACGCGGGCGGAACTGCTGTCGGAGGCGACGGCGGCGTTCGCGGAGTCCGGGTACTCGGGCACCCGCGTGGACGAGATCGCGGAGCGCACGCGCACGACGAAGCGGATGATCTACTACTACTTCGGCGGCAAGGAGCAGCTGTATCTGGCGGTGCTCGAGAACGCGTACCGGGGGATCCGCGAGGCGGAGCGGCAGCTCGAGGTCGATGGGCTCGATCCGGTGCAGGCGGTGCGCAGGCTCGCCGAGCTCACCTACGATCATCATCTGGAGCACGGCGACTTCATCAGGCTCGTCGCGATCGAGAACATCCATCACGGCAGGTTCATCCGTCAGCTGGATTCGCTGCGCGACGCGAACCAGCCGGCGCTGGGGCTGCTCGAGGAGGTGCTCGAGCGGGGCCGGGAACAGGGGGTGTTCCGGGGGAACGTCGACCCGCTCGAGGTGCATCTGCTGATCAGCTCCTACTGCGTCTTCCAGGTGGCGAATCAGCACACCTTCGGATTCCTCTTCGGCGTGGATCTGCGCGACCCCGAGCGCCGGGATCGGCTGCGCGGGCTGATCGGCGAGGTCGTGACGGCGTGGCTGACGGAGCCGGGGGCGTAGGGACGGGATCGCCTCCAGCGGGGCCCGCGCCCCGCACCGGAGGCTGACGTGCTCACGGGCTGACGGGCGGACGGCCCTACTGACGGCTGCGACAGTAGGAGCGCCGCGACCGCATCGACGACGGCTATACCCCGCATCACCGATTGCCGGGGTCGTCGCGCCTTCCTCTCCGTCAGAGTGGGGACAGCCGGACCCGTGAGCGCTGTCATCGATGACGCGCTCGGCAGCGGTCCTGCTCCCTCCGACGGCGGCGGGAGCGATGAGAACGAGGGAGTTTCCATGACGGTCAGGGCGGCGGGATGACGGCGGAGCTCTCGATCCGTGGAGACGAAACGAGTCCGGCCGCGGATCCGGTACTCCGTCTCGAACACGTCGGCATCGCCTTCCGCGGCGTGCGGGCCCTCTCGGACGTCTCGTTCGACATCCCCGTCGGCGGCCTGACCGCCGTCATCGGCCCCAATGGTGCGGGAAAGACCACCCTGTTCAACTGCATCAGCGGGATCTACCGGCACGAGGGCGAGGTCGAGCTCGACGGGCGTCCGTTGCAGAGCTACAGCGCGGATCGGCGAGCTCGCGCGGGAATCGCTCGGACCTTCCAAACCCCGACGCTGATCGAGCAGGCGTCTGTGCTCGAGAATGTCATGCTCGGGGCGTCGAGTTGGGCGGAAGCAGCGCTGCTCGGCACCGCTCTCGCGACGAGACGCTCCCGTCGCGAGGAGGCGGAGGCTCAGGCGAACGCGATCGAGAAGATCGAGGCGGTCGGCTTGCGAAGCGCCGCGGCGAAGCGCTCGGTCGGTGAACTCGCGCACGCGGACCGCCGTCGCGTCGAGATCGCCCGCGCGCTCGTCGCCCGCCCGCGCCTCCTGATGCTCGACGAACCCGCCGCGGGACTGAGCGCGAGCGAATCGGACGAGCTGCTGTCGATGGTGCTCGAGTACGGTCGGGAGACCGACATGACCGCGCTGCTGGTCGAGCACGACGTGTCTCTCGTGATGCGGGTCGCGCATCGGATCGCAGTGCTCGATATCGGGAAGCTGCTCGCAGTCGGCTCTCCGAGCGAGGTGCGTCGCAACCCCGAAGTCATCGCTGCCTACATCGGCGCTGAAGACCCGGAGGACCGTGCGGAGGGGGAGCGCGTATGAGCCTGCTGGAGATCACCGGACTGCGCGCGTCGTACGGTCGGGTAGAGGTGCTGCACGACATCGACCTCGCCGTCGAGGAAGGACGGATCGTCGCGGTGCTCGGGGCGAACGGTGCGGGCAAGACGTCGCTGCTCCGCGCCATCTGCAGTACCCTTTCGACGTCGGGTGAGCGTCGCTTCGGCGGCGCGGATCTCGCGGGACGCTCTCCGGCGCACATCGCGCGGCTCGGGATCGGGCACGTGCCCGAGGGGCGAGGCACGTTCGCCGATTTCACTGTAGAGGAGAACCTGCGTCTCGGCGCCATCTCCCGCCCGCGCGCGCTGGCCGCCGAGATCCAGCGGGATCTCGATCTCATCCACGAGACGTTCCCGATCCTCCGCGAATTCAGCAAACGGCAGGCCGGCGCGCTCTCCGGCGGGCAGGCGCAGATGCTCGCGATCGCCCGAGCCCTGCTCGCCCGGCCCCGCCTGCTGCTGGTCGACGAGCCCTCGCTCGGTCTCGCGCCCCTCACCACGAACGAGCTGTTCGGCCGCTTCGTCGAGCTGCGCGACGCCTGGTCGCTGACGATCCTGCTGGCCGAGCAGAACGCGCGGCTCTCTCTCAAGGTCGCCGATCGGGCGGTGCTGCTCTCCCGCGGGCGCATCGTGCACGAAGGCGCGACGGACGACCCGGAGACCGTCGCGGCGCTGCAGGGCATCTACTTGGGCGGGGACGCGGAGTCGTCCCAGAGTACCTCGGAAGGGACGGCCTGACCGATGACCGAGTTCATCCAGATCACCCTCGACGGGCTGATGACCGGAACCGTGTACGCGGCGCTCGCGCTCGCCATCGCGGTCGTCTTCCAGGGTACGGGAATGCTCAATCTCGCGCAGGGCGAGATGGCGGTCATCGCCGCCTACATCGCCTGGGCGGCCCTCGGCTGGGGCCTGCCCGTCTGGATCGCCATCCTCTGCGCCGTCGTCACGTCGGCGGCTCTCGGAGCGTTCACCTATCAGGCGATCGTCCGCTGGGTCCCGCCGCATCGCGAGGATTCGTTGATGACGCTCGGCGTGACCCTGCTGCTTGGGTTGAACGCGCTCGTGAGCATGGTGTGGGGCAGCGACCCCCGGAGCTTCCCGAGCCCGTTCGGGACCTGGGTCGTCCACTTCGCGGGCGTCCGGCTCACGAGCCAGCAGCTCGGCGGGGCGGCGATGGTCCTGGTCGTCATGGTCGTGATGGCGCTCGTCTTTACCCGTACCTCTATCGGGCTGCGTCTGCGGGCGGTCGCGCAGAATCCCCGATCGGCGGTGCTGCTCGGACTTCGTCCCGGACTGTGGCTGTCGGTCGGGTGGGCTTCGGCGTGCGTAGTCGGCGCGGTCGCCGGCATTGTCGCGGCGCCGTCCGCCGGGCTCTCGCCCGGCATGATGACGGTCCCGCTGCTCATGGCACTGGCGGCGGCCAACCTCGGCGGCATCTCGAGCCGCGTCGGGGTGGTGGTCGGCGGGCTGCTCATCGCTGTGCTGACGTCCCTCGGGGGGCGCTACGTCCCCGGGCTGGGCGGAGACCTCAACGTGCTGCTGGCATTCGTCGTCGTCATCGCGGTGGTGCTCGTCAAACCGGCGGGCCTCTTCGGTCGTGAAAGTGTGGTGCGCGCATGAACGGGATGCAGAGGGTGCTCTGGCGTCGGCCCGTCTTCTGGGCGGGGCTCGCCTCGATCCTCATCGGGTTCTCGCTGCCCTTCCTCGTCAGCGATTACGATCTGTTCAACCTGGGCCGCGTAGTCACCGTGGCGATGTGCGTGGCGAGCCTGAATCTGGTGCTGGGGTATTCGGGGCAGGTGAGTCTCGGGCACGGCGCGATCTTCGGGCTCGGCGGCTACGCCGCGCTGATGACCATCCGCGATCTGGGCTTCCCGCCCGTGCTCGGCGTGGCCTCCGCAGTCGTGGTCTGCGCGGTGCTCGGGGCGGTCATCGGGATCCCGGCTGTGCGGCTCGGCGGTTTCAACCTGGGCCTGTTCACCATCGTCATCGCCGCGCTGTTCCCGATCGTGCTGTACCGATTCTCCGACTTCACGGGCGGGCAGGCCGGGGTGATCGTGCCGGGCGCCTTCGCCTCGCCGACGGCGGCGCTGACCGACGCGCAGTGGATGTTCCTGGTGCTGCTCGTCACACTTCTCGTCGTGCTGTTCCTCCTGCAGCGCCTGGTGTCCGGGCGAATGTCGCGCGCGCTCGCCGCCCTCAGAACGGGACGGATCCTCGCCCTGTCGCACGGCGTGAACGTCTACCGCGTGAAGTTCCAGTTCTTCGTCATCAGCGCGGCGGTGGCCGGCCTCGGCGGGGCCCTCTACGGTCTCGTGCTCGGCCTCGTCGTCCCGGAGTCGTACCCGTTGATCTTCAGCATCACGATCCTGGTCGCCTCCGCGGTCGGCGGAAGCCGGTCGTGGGCAGGCGCCATCGTCGGCGCCGCGATCGTGGTCTACCTGCCGACCTGGACGAGCGAGGTGATCCCGGGCGATGCGTCGGCGCACCTCGCCCAGCTGGTCTTCGCGGTGATCCTCGGCCTGTGCGTGCTGCTCGCGCCCAACGGCCTCGCCGGTGTCGTCGGCGCCCTCACGCGGCGGCTCGGCAGCGGGATCCAGCGTTCCCGAAGTACCCCACGTTCCGTAGATCGAGAGGAAACACCATGAGAAGATCGCAGACGCGACGCGGCGTCCTGGCGCTGACCGCGACCGTTGCAGCGGCAGCGCTGCTGCTGACGGCCTGCTCCGGACGCGGCGGCCCCGCGGAGTCCGGCGGCGAAGCCGACACGTCCCCCATCGTGATCGGAGCCAGCTGGCCGCAGAGCGGGCCGGCGGCCTCGGTCGCGCCAGGTCTCGCCGGGCTGGAGGCTTACATCGAGGGTGTGAACGCCGACGGCGGCGTCGACGGTCGTGAGATCGAGCTGGTCGCCGCGGACGACGCCTATGATCCCGCCAGGCTCGTCGAGAATCAGCGGAAGTTCGTGGAGAAGGACGGGGCCATCGCCGTCGTCAATTTCGGCGGCATATCGATCGCCGGTCGAGATTATCTGAAGGGGGCGAGCGTCGCGGGCTTCTCGCTCGCGGGGAACACACCGCTCAGCGATATCGAGGGCTACCCGCTGCAGCGCGCCTGGTGGCCGGACGTCTCGTGGGAGGGCGAGCTGCAGGCGAAGTGGCTCACGGAGAACCATCCCGATGCGGTCGTCGGATACATCGGATTCAACAACGACCTCACCGAGAGTCACCTCGAGGGGCTCGCGGCCGGTGGCGTGACCCCGGTCGGAGTCGCGAAGGTGGCACCGGGCACGTCGGATCTGAGCGCGCAGGTCAGCGAGTTCCAGGCCAAGGGCGTGGATACCGTGCTCATCAACATCGGTGCACCGACGATCGGCGCCGTACTCGGGTACATGCACCAGATCGGATGGGAGCCGACTCGGGTCCTGGCGGGGAACGTCGCCGATTTCCACACCGCGATCAATCCTGCCGGCCCGGAGGCGGTCGACGGGGCGTACAGCTTCTCCTTCGGGAAAGACCCCTCGGACCCGGCCTACGCCGAGGATCCCGATATCGCTGAGTACACGGAGGCGATGCGGGCGACGGGGCACGAGAAGGACGCCCCCAATGCGCTGGCGTTGAACGGATACGGGCTCGGCGCGGCGATCGTCCAGGCCATTCGCAACGCCGACGAGATCACGAGCGAGGGCGTCGTGGAGGCCTGGGATTCCTTCGAGGGCGAGGAGAATCCGTTCCTCCGGGACGGGATGACGCTGACCGGCGGTACGGGCGGTCGCGTGAACTTCCAGTACCAGTTCACGCAGTTCGACGGGACGAGCTGGGTCCCGTCCGGGGAGATCCAGGACGTCGCCGAGCTGGGTATCGCGAAGTAGCGATGGCGGCCCGCACGGACGGTCCGCTGCCGCCCCGGGCGCAGCGGACCGTTTCGCGCCCCGCACCGTCGGATCGATACACGGGGACCGCCGGCCGTCTAGGCTCTGCCGGCCTGCTTCGCGAGCATCCTTCCGGCGCGCTCGAACAGCGAGCGCATCCAGGCGTGCTCCGGGTCCCCGTCGTGCACCGGGTGCCACCAGAGGGCGTTGACCACCGGCACCGCGTCGAACGGCGGGTCGAGTACTCGTATCCCCGGCAGCGTCGCCGCGTCGTTCGCGAGCGCTTCCTGCACGAGTCCGAGGCGACGTGTGCCGCGAATGAAGTAGGGCAGCCCGAGAAAGCTCTGCACGACGGCGTCGATGCGGGGCTCGATCCCGAGCGAGCGCAGCTGCTGTCCGACCGAGGTGAAGGCCGACCGCGACTGGTAGGTGAAGACCCAGGGACTCTCCGAGAGGTCGGCCATGGTGAGCCGTTCGCCGATCGTCGGGTGGTGCTCGTCGAGCAGGACGACCCAGCGGTCGCTCCAGAGATCGCTGCAGTTGAGCTCCGAGATGTGCCCGTGGGGGATCAGGATCCCGTCCGCCGACCGCATCCGCCCGGCTGGATCGTTGACGAGCGCCGGCGTGTGCAGTTCGAAGCGGAAGCGCACCTCGGGGGCCACGGCTGCGGCGATCCGGGAGGCGGTCTGACCCACGGTGGCGAATGCGTAGTCGGAGCCGAAGATGATGAATTCGCGCGTCGACGCCTCGGGCGTCCAATCGGCCTGGCTCTCGAAGACGCGCCTGGCCGCTTCGAGCGCCGTGGTCGTGTGCTCGGAGAGGCGCAGGGCGAGCGGGGTGAGCTCGTAGCTGTTCCCGCGTCGAGCGAGCAGCGGGTCTCCGAAGTGGGTGCGAAGACGCGCGAGCGACGCGCTCAGGGCCGGCTGGCTGAGATGCAGGCGAAGGGCGGCGCGGGTGACGCTTCTCTCGGTGAGCAGGGCGTCGAGCGCGACGAGCAGGTTCAGGTCGAGCCGGGACATGGACGGACGTTCGGGCACGGTGTGGCCTCTCTTCTTCGAGCACGTCGGGAGCTCCTCAAAGCATATCTGTCCGATCGATACGGATCGGGCGGATATCTGCGCAGTAAATGTCGGAGGCGAGCGCGTTATCGATGTCATCGATTCAAGACATAACTGGAATCGGCTTCCCTGATGTTCCGCGTCGCAGGACGATAGAAGCACGCACCGACTCCCGTGCCACCCGAAAGGATCAAGGATGATCAAGCTGCTCTCCCACCTCTCCTATGTCGCCATCACGACCCCCGATGTCGAGGCCTCCGTCGAGTTCTACGAGGAGCACGTCGGCCTGAAGGTCGTCGACCGCGTCGACGGCCGCGTCTACCTGCGGTGCTGGGGCGACTACTACCGCTACAGCCTCGTGATCGCGCCGGGCGACGAGCCCTCGCTCGAGACGATGGCCTGGCGCACTTCCAGTGCCGAGGCGCTCGAGGAGGCGGCGAAGCGCGTCGAGGCCGCAGGGGTCGAGGTCGAATGGTTCGACGGCCCCACGATCGGCCGTGCGTGCAGCTTCGTCGGTCCGTGGGGCCACCGCATGACCCTGCACTGGGACGTCGAGCACTACCGCGAGACGAGCGGCGACGAGGCCTCCATCTTCCCGGATCGTCCCAGCCGTCGCAGCCGTTTCGCCGGCGCCCCCCGCCAGCTCGACCACGTCACGATCGCGACGAGCGACGTCGACGGCTTCGCGAAGTGGTACAACGACGTGCTGGGGTTCCGGATCATGGCCCGCACCGTGCTCGACGAGGCGCCGATCTCGGTGTTCTCGGTGCTCACGACCAACGAGAAGTCGCACGACCTCGGCGTCGTGCTCGACGGCTCGACCCGCGCCGGCCGCGTCAACCACTACGCCTTCTGGGTCGACACCCGCGAGGAACTGCTGATCGCCGCGGACACGCTCATGGAGAACGGGATCCCCATCGAGTACGGGCCCTCGATCCACGGCATCGGCGAGCAGAACTTCCTCTACTACCGCGATCCCTCGACCATGCGCATCGAGCTCAACACCGGCGGCTACCGCAACTACGTGCCCGACTGGGAGCCGAACACCTGGAAACCCTCGCTGGGATCGAGCAACCTCTACCGCAACGGCGCGATGCCGATGTCGATGACGGAGTCGTTCCCGCCGGCAGACGGGCCGAGCGCGACCGAGGAGGGCGTGCCCGACGAGATCAAGGACCTGCTGCTCAACCCCTACACGCAGCACGGCTGAACCTCGCACGGTGCTCCGGGCGACCGCCCGGAGCACCGCACCCGTCACTGATCAAGGAGGATGTATGACGACAGCGCTTCCCACCTCGCCCTTCGCGCTGGCGCGCTACCGAGCGGACGAAGGCGTGCGCCTCGGCCTGGTCGCGGGCGACCGGATCCGGCCCCTCGACGATCAGCAGCTGGGTGCGCCCGGACTCAACGATTTTCTCGCCGCGCCCGATTGGGATCGGCTGGCCCGCCTCGCCGAGGCCGGGACGACGGCGGATCCCGCTGCCGATTCTGCGGCGGATCCCGCAGCCGATTCCGAGAACCCCTGGATTCCGATCTCCGAGGTCGCCCTGGTGGAGCCGGTCGAGCCCCGGCAGGTGCTGCAGGCCGGCGCCAACTACCGCAGCCACGTGGTGCAGCTGGTCATGGGCGGCCTCAAGGCGCGCGCGGGCGATGACAGCTCTCCCGAGGAGATCCGGGCCGAGGCCGAGCGGATCATGGATATCCGCGCCGCGAGCGGTCGCCCGTTCGTCTTCATCGGCCTCCCGCAGTGCGTCGTCGGAGACGATCGACCGCTGGTGCTGCCCGCGTCGAGCGAGGTGCACGACTGGGAGCTCGAACTCGCGGCCGTGATCGGTCGCGAGGCGTTCAAGGTCGGGGCCGACGAGGCTCTCGACCACGTCGCGGGCTACACCATCGTCAATGACATCACGACGCGCGATCTCGTGTTTCCCGGCGACGTCGGTGATATCGGAGCCGACTGGTTCCGATCCAAGAACTCCCCTGGATTCCTGCCGACCGGGCCGTTTCTCGTACCGGCTCCCTTCGTCGACCCGACGGATCTGGGCGTGCGGCTCGAGCTCAACGGCGAGGTGATGCAGGACGCGACGACGGCGGAGCTCATCTTCGACGTCGCCTCGATCGTGGCCACCGCGTCGCAGACCCTGCCGTTGCTGCCGGGCGACCTCGTGCTCACCGGCAGCCCGGCGGGCAACGGGCAGCACTGGAAGCGCTTCCTGCGCGACGGCGATGTTATGACCGGCACCATCGAGGGGCTCGGCACGCAGACCGTGCGCTGCGTCGCCGAGACAGCGGGCGGATCCGCCGCCTCGTCCGCCGACACCGGAAGGAGCGCCTCATGAGCTTGCCGAGCGAGAACCCGGCCGACATCGACCGCCAGGATCCCGAGGCTGAGATCGCCGCGCGCGCGGAGGCCTTCCGCAACTGGGGCCGTTGGGGCGAGGCGGACGCACTTGGAACCCTGAACCTCATCGACGACGCCAAGCGCGTCGCGGCGGCCCGGCTCGTGAGCGAGGGGCGCGTCGTGTCGCTCGCGCAGTCCTTCGACACCGACGGCCCGCAGAAGGGGTGGCGCCGGCGCATCAACCCCGTGCACACGATGACCGACACCGGCACCGATGCCGAGCGCGGCAGCCAGGGCTTCCCGCACGGTATCGGCGGGGCCGACGACTACATCACCATGCCGCTGCAGTGCTCGACCCAGTGGGACGGACTCGGCCACATCTTCGATCATGGCAACGCGTGGAACGGGCGCCGAGCCGGCGATGTGGTGACGAGTGACGGCGACCAGGTGACCGGCATCGAGCACGCCCAGGACCGGATCGTCTCGCGCGGGGTGCTGCTCGACGTCGCGCGGCACCTGCGCCCGGAGACCGGCGAGCTCGAAGACGGCTACGCGATCACCGTCGCCGACCTCGAGGCCACGATCGCCGCGCAGGGGGAGAGCGCCCGGGTCGAGCGGGGCGACATCGTCCTCGTGCGTACCGGCCGACTCACCCGCGCCCGCCGCGAGGGTTGGAACGACTATGCGGGAGGGGCTGCGCCGGGTCTGTCGATCACGACCGCCGGCTGGCTGCACCGCAGCGAGATCGCCGCGATCGCGACCGACACCTGGGGCTTCGAGGTCCGTCCGAACGAGTTCGACGTCCCGTCGTTCCAGCCGCTGCACCAGATCGTGATCCCGAACATGGGCCTCACGATCGGGGAGATGTGGGATCTCGACGAGCTGGGTGCCGCGTGCGCCGATCTGGGCCGCTACGACTTCCTGCTGTCGGCACCGCCGCTGCCGATCACGGGCGCCGTCGGATCGCCGATCAATCCCGTCGCCCTGCTCTGATCCGGCCCGCTCCCACGATCAACGAAGAACAGAGAGGTTCTGATAACCATGACCGCAGTCAGTAAGGTCGCCATCGCGGGATCTGGCATCGCCGGTCTCGCGGTGGGGATCCAGCTCGCCAAGGCGGGCGTGGATGTCGACGTCTACGAGGCACAGCCGGAGCTGAGCGCTCTGGGATCCGGCATCTCGCTGCAGGGCAACGCCCTGCGCGTGTTCGATGCGCTCGGGGTGTGGGAGGAGGTGCGCGCCGCGGGGTACTCCTTCGAGGGGTTGACCCTGCGCGCGCCGGGCCCCGATGCCCTCGTCGTCGCCGAGCTCCCGGACGTGA
Source organism: Leucobacter sp. (assembly GCA_031178565.1). GTDB lineage: Bacteria > Actinomycetota > Actinomycetes > Actinomycetales > Microbacteriaceae > Leucobacter. The sequence goes on from JAPSIU010000032.1 coordinate 10,740, forward strand.
AGACGGGCGGACCCGACTACCCGGCGGCGATGGGCATGCCCCGCCCGGCGCTCGCGAGGATCCTCTTCGATCACGCGCAACGGGTCGGCGTGCGTCTGCACTTCGGGTCGGAGATCAGCGCGCTGCGGCCGATCGCGGCTTCGGAGCAGGGCGGCGAAGCGGTCGAGGTACTCGTCGGCGGGGCCCCGGTCGGCTCCTACGACGTCGTCATCGGCGCCGACGGCCTGAACTCGACCGTGCGCGAGCTGATCGGCATCGAAACCCGCCCCGAGCCCAACGGCATGGGCATCTGGCGCACCTTCGTCTCGCGTCCGGCCGAGGTCGAGCGCACCGAGCTCTACTACGGCGGGCCGGTGTACATCGCCGGGTACACGCCGACCGGCGACGACACGATGTACGCCTTCCTCGTGGAGGCCGCCCAGGATCGAACGGGGGTGAGCGACGAGGAGGCCACCCGCATCATGCTCGAGGAATCGCGCGCCTACGGCGGGCCGTGGGAGTCGATCCGCGCGGATCTCGCGGCGGGCGCGCACGCGAACTACACTAAGTTCACCTCGCACATCGTCGACGCTCCCTGGAACCGGGGACGGGTCGTGATCATCGGGGACGCCGCCCATAGTTGCCCGCCCACGATCGCCCAGGGCGCCGCGCTGGGGCTCGAGGACGCGCTCGTGCTCGCCGAATTGCTCACCGAGCGCGACGCGGTCGACCAGGCGCTGTGGGATGCGTTCCACGAGCGCAGGATCCCGCGCGCCGCCGCCGTGGTCGAGGCCTCGACGCAGCTCGCGCAGTGGCAGCTCGACGGGGTGCGCGACGCGGACGCCGGCGGCCTGATCTTCGGCATCGCGCAGCGGATGGCGGAACCGGCGTGAGCGGGGCGGAATCGGCGGGCGCAACTCCGTCGTCCTGCGCGAAGTCGCAGGGTCCCGAACAGTCCGGCGCGACCCGCACTCCCGTCACCGACGTGCACGCGCACCTCCTCCTGCCGGAGCTGCACGAGGAGGTCGCGAGGCGCGCCCCGGGCGAGGTGCAAGAGGCGGCCGATCTCGATCTGCTGCGCAACGGCGCCGAGAGTCAGGCGGTCTCCGGACCCATGGTGGGCTCGCGGATCCCGAAGCTCACGAGGCTCGACGCCCGGCTCGCCGCGATGGACGAGCAGGGGGTCGACCGGCAGTGGGTGAGCGTGTCCCCGAACCACTTCTACCCCTGGGCGGAGGAGGGTCTCGCGGTCTGGATCGCGATGGAGACCAACCGGCTCGTCGCCGATCACGTCGCGGGCGCCCCGGACCGGCTGACCGGCCTCGGCGTCGTCCCGCTGCAGCACCCCTCGCGAATCCTGGAGTGCGTCGACGACGCGATCCTCGGTCGCGGACTCGCCGGTGTCGAAATCTCCTCGTTCGCGGGAGCGCCGGGCGAGCGCACGGTCGAGCTCTCCGACGAACGACTCGAGCCGTTCTGGGCGAGGGTCGAGGAGCTCGGCGCTGTCGTCTTCCTGCACCCCTTCGGCTGCAGCCTCGACGAGCGGCTCGACCGCTTCTACCTCGCCAACACGGTCGGACAGCCGGCGGAGAACGCGGTCGCGCTCTCGCACCTGATCTTCTCCGGTGTGCTGGATCGCCACCCCGCGCTGAAGATCGTCGCCGCGCACGGCGGAGGATACCTGCCGACGGCGATCGGTCGTTCGGATCATGCGTGGCGGGTGAGACCCGATGCCCGAGGGTGCATCGACGAGCCGTCGAGCTACCTGCGCAGGCTGTGGTTCGACACCGTGGTGCACGATGCGCGGGCGCTCAGGCACCTCATCGACGTCGTGGGCGAGACGCAGGTGGTGCTCGGCAGCGACTACCCCTTCGACATGGGGCTCGACGACCCTGCGCGGGAGATATCCGCGGCGGGGCTGCCGGAGGGGACGCTGCTGAGGGTGCTCGGCGGCAATGCCGAGGAACTATTGAGGAGGAGCGCATGAGAATCGCACGATGGTCCGGGCCCGGGGGTGCCGGCCAGGGGTTCGTCATCGGTGCCGCCGGTGAGGAGCGCGTGGCCGCGTTCCCCGGCGGGCCGACCGTGACCGAGGTGCTCGCGAGCGGACTGCCCGAAGCTCGGAGGCTGTACGACCGGCTCGATTCCAGCACCGGGATCTCGCTCGCCGAGGTGACGCTGCTCGCCCCGCTCGTCCCCGCCTCGATCCGGGACTTCGTCGCTTTCGAGGAGCACGTAGAGGGGATCAGCGGCTCGGTCGACGGCAAGAACGAAGTCGTGCCCGAGTGGTACGACGCCCCCACGTTCTACTTCACCAACCCGCACACGGTGCGCGCGGCAGGCGAAGCGGTACCCGTTCCCGAGTCGCGGCGTCTGGACTTCGAACTCGAACTCGCCGCCGTGATCGGTGGCGTGGAAGGATCGGACGGTACGAACCTCGATCCGGGTCGAGCCGCTCAACACATCTTCGGCTACACGATCATGAACGACTGGACGGCGCGGGACCTGCAGGCCCGCGAGATGCGGGTGCGCCTCGGCCCGTGCAAGGGCAAGGATTTCGGGACGTCGCTCGGGCCGTGGATCGTCACCGCCGACGAGTTCGACGGGTTCGCCGATGCAGAAGGCTTCCTCGCTCTGCGAGGTGAGGCGAGGGTGAACGGCGAGCTCGTGGGGGAGGATCTCTTCTCCAACATGGGGTGGCCGCCCCGGGAGCTCGTCGCCTACGCGTCGCGCAACGCCGTCGTCGTGCCGGGAGACGTGCTCGGCTCGGGCACCGTCGGCAACGGAGGGTGCCTCGCCGAGCTGTGGGGCCGCGGTCGCGACCTGCCGCCGCTCGAGCCCGGCGACGAGGTGCGGCTGTTCGTCGAGGGCATCGGCGAACTCGTGAGCACTGTCGGCGAACGCGTGCCGGTTCCCGGGATTTCTCGTGCACGGACTCGGAAACGGAGGCGGGCATGAGCGCCGGAGCAGGAATAGCGACGAAACTGCGGGAGGGGGCGGCAGCCGCGCTCGCCGACGTCGTGCGCGATGGGATGACGGTCGCGGTCGGCGGATTCGGGCTGTGCGGCATCCCGCGCAACCTGATCGTCGCGCTGCGCGACAGCGGGGCGAGCGAGCTCACGATCGTGTCGAACAACATGGGCGTGGACGGCCGCGGGCTCGGGCTCCTGCTCGAGAACCGGCAGGTGCGCAAGGTGATGGGATCCTACGTCGGGGAGAACCGCTTGTTCGCCGAGCAGTATCTCGACGGCTCGCTGGAAGTCGAGTTCGTGCCGCAGGGCACGCTCGCGGAGCGGCTCAGGGCGGGTGGCGCGGGGATCCCGGCGTTCTACACGCCGACCGGCGTGGGGACCGTCGTGGCCCACGGGAAACCCGAGGCCGAGTTCGACGGCAGGCGCGCGATCCTGGAGCGGGGGATCATAGCCGATCTTGCACTCGTGCGGGCCTTCGAGGGCGACCGGGAGGGGAACCTCCGCTATCGGCTCACGGCGCGGAACTTCAATCCGCTCGTCGCGATGTCGGGTCGGTTGACGATCGCGGAGGTCGAGCATCTGCGCGGCGAGTACCTCGAGCCGGAGCGCGTCGATACGCCGGGGGTGTTCGTGCAGCGGGTGGTGGGCGTCGAGGACCCGACGAAGGACATCGAGCAACGCACCGTGCTCTCGCGTCAGGAGGCCTGAGATGTGGAACCGTGATGAGATGGCGGCGATCGCGGCGGCGGAGCTGCGGGACGGGCAGTACGTGAATCTGGGGATCGGGATCCCCACGCTCGTGGCGAATCACCTGCCCGAGGGGGTGAGTGTGATGCTGCAGAGCGAGAACGGGATCCTCGGGACGGGGCGGTTCCCCGTCGAGGGGGAGGAGGATGCGGATCTGATCAACGCGGGCAAGCAGACCGTGACGCTCATGCCGGGCGCGTCGATCTTCGACTCGGCGACGTCGTTCGGGATGATCCGCGGCGGGCACGTGCAGACGGCCGTTCTCGGAGCGCTCCAGGTTTCGGGGTCGGGCGACCTCGCGAACTGGACGATTCCGGGCAAGCTCGTCAAGGGGATGGGCGGCGCGATGGATCTGGTCGCGGGCGCGCCCCGGGTGATCGTGATCACGGAGCACGTCGCGAAGGACGGCTCGCCGAAGATCGTCGAGCGATGCGACCTGCCGCTCACCGGGGTGGGGGTCGTGGATCGGATCATCACGGATCGGGCCGTGTTCGACGTCGTCGACGGGCGACTCGTGCTCAGGCGGTTGGCCCCGGGTCAGGATGTCGAGGGGCTGCGCACGATGACCGGTTGCCCGTTCGCCGTCGAGTTCGATGGCCGCTGAGGCGGGTTTTGCGAAGGCGCCGAAACGTCAGTCGAGGCAGCGCACCCGCACCGAAAGGCACGTGGGGCAGCCCTCGAGCTTCTCGTACTCGGAGATCTCGACCTCGGTCACGTCGTAGCCGAGATCCCGCAGCATCTCAGCGGTCTTCGGGGCCGACGCCGAGATGAGCAGCTCCGAGTCGCTCAGGCACACCACCGCGGTTCCGTGCGGCTCGGGTACGGGCAGGAAACGGTCGAAGATCGCGGGGTTGTCGACGAAGTCGGGGAAGCCGATCACGGTGCCGTCGGGCAGCGCGGTCACGGCGGTCTTGAGGTGCAGGACCTTCGTGACGGGCACGGCGACCACACGACCGCCGAGCGGGGCGAGGATCCGGCGCAGCTGAGCGACGCCCTCGGCGTTGGTGCGGCCCCCGCGGCCGACGTAGACCGTGTCGCCGACCTTGAGCACGTCGCCGCCGTCGAGCGTGCCGGGTTCCCGGATCTCGGCGATCGGACAGCCGAGCGCCTCGAGCGCGCGGCGCGTGCCGGCCGTCTCCGGCTTGCGGCTGTCGGCGCCCGGACGACTGATCACGGCGACGTTGCGGAACATCACGACCGTGTCCTCGATGAACACCGAGTCGGGGCAATCGTCGGCGGGATCCACCTCGATCGTCTCCCAGCCGTGCGAATCGAGCGCCGCGACGTACCCGCGCCACTGCTCGCGCGCACGATCCAGGTCGACCGCGATCTTCTCGATGTGGTCGACGATCCCGTCGTCGAGCTGGGAGCTGGGCTGGCGGACGAGTGCGATCTTGGACATCTCTACGGGTTCCTCTGGGTCTCCGGACGGGATTTCCCACCAGCGTAGCGGGCTCCAGGTTATGCCGGATGTGTGAGTGGGTCGGCCGCGGCGCT
>JAPSIU010000277.1 GCA_031178565.1 Leucobacter sp.
GGAATCCTGAGCGGGGACGACTCACCCGCCAGCTCGGCGATCCTCGCGCCGGCGCTACCCCTGCCTGACCGGGTCCGCGCGATCATCGTGCAGGGCGCGGCCGAGGACGTCGGCGCCTGGCGGCGGCGCCCGAGAAGCGGAATCGAGCGATTCATCGCACCGGCGAGCGCCCCCTCCGACGCGTCGGGCCTCGGGCGCGCCTGGCAGCTCTGCGCAGACACCGCTGCGGCCCTCGACCGGGCACTCGATGTGGCTGCCGCTCACGGCCTCGATGCCGTCGTGGGGCGCGCCGAAACCATCGCGGAGGCGCCCCTGAGCGCACGCTCGGCGAGCGCGCGACTCGGCTCCCTCTCCCCCACGGCGCCCCTCTACACGGCGCCGCGCGTTCCGCAGGTGGTCTGGGCGGACCGCGATGCTCCCGTCCTCGAGACGCTGCTCAGCCTGGCGGATCTTCCCGCAGGCTCATCGACGGCCCGCGGTGCTGCGCTCGGATCCGGATCGATCCCGGCGTCCCTCGGGGCGCGTGTGCTCGGCCCGCTCTCCAGCCGCAGCTCCGAGATCGGCGACGTGGAGCGCAGCCTGCTCAGAGACACCCTGCGAGCGGTCTTCCGATCGGACGGCCAACGCGGTCCCGCGGCCGCGTCGCTCGGGATCCATCGCAACACGCTGAGGGACCGGCTCTCGCGCATCGAGAGGCTGACCGGACGCTCGCTCGGGGACGCCGACGACCGCGCGGAACTCTGGTTCGCGCTGCGGCTCGAGGAGGTCGCGAACGGTTGACCCTGCGACGGCGTCAGGCCGGAGCGGTGCCCGGATCCGGTTCCGCTTCCTTGTGGGGCTCGTGCAGCGCGTGCAGGACGCCGTTCATATCGCCATGCAACAGGTCATCGACGAGCTCGTCGATCGCGACGTGCTCCCCGGTTCCCTGCGGTATCTCGACCCGGATCCCGGTGATCTTCGAAAGTTTCCTGTCCATACTCCACCATAACTCCGTTTCGCCTCGGACGGTGTAACAGTTCGCAGGAAGCTCGAACTACGCGACTGCCCCGCATCGCCCGGCCCTCCTCAGTAGAGCAGGAACTGGGCGGTGGAGGTGCCGTTCACCCCTCCGGCTTCGACGCGAAGATGGTAGGAGGCTCCGCCCGCGACCACCGGATCCCGGGTGATATCGCAGGTCTCCGGGCTGGAACGGGTCCGGTCCCACTGCACCGCCTCGCTCTCGAGAGGCTTACCCGGTTCGAGAATGACGGCGAGATTCTCGGGATTCTTCTGGCAGTCGGCGGAGCGCCAGACCTCGTCGTCGCCGCTCGACACCTCGAACTGCATGCCCGCACTTCCGAGATCGGCGGAGCAGGCCTCGGTGCCTGTGTTCTCGACGCTGAGCGAGAGCATGGGGAGCTCACCCTCGGCGTAGTCCGTCTTGTCGGTCGCCGGCGTCACCCTGAGCTGACCGGCAGCGCACGCCGGCACCTCATCCTCGCCGTCTGCATCGCCCTTCTGCTCCGGCTCGGACGTCGCGAGGTCGCTCGGCAGCTCCACCTGGCGCGCATCCTGCGCACCGCCGCTGGATCCGGGCTTCACGAAGACGAGCACCACGACCGCGACGATCGCGAGCAGACCCGCGAGTACGAGGATCCTCCGCCGGATGTACACCTTCCGGTCCCGGGGTCCCACCGGATCTCGCAGTGTCGACATGGCGTCAGCGTAACCCGGATCGCGCGTCAGAGCCGCTTCAACATGCGCGTGTTGCCCAGGGTGTTCGGTTTCACCCGGGCGAGATCCAAGAACTCCGCGACGCCCTCATCGTTCGAGCGCAGCAGCTCGGTGTAGACCTCCGCGGCGACGAGCTCCGTGTTCTCCCCGACCTCCTCGAAGCCGTGTTTGCCGAAGAAGTCGGTCTCGAACGTGAGGCAGAACAGCTGCGTCAGGCCGAGTTCATACGCGCGCTGCTCGAGCGCCTCGAGCAGCCGGTGCCCGACGCCGCGGCCGAGCCACTTCTCGGACACGCCGAGCGTGCGCACTTCGCCGAGCTGCTCCCACATCACGTGGACCGCGCCGTAGCCGATCACCCGCTCCTCCGCGTCGACGGCGACGAGAAACTCCGGCACGGCCGCGTAGAGGTCGACGAGGTCCTTGCCGAGCAGGATCCGGCGCACCACGAGCGGCTCCATCAGCTCGACCATGCGGGGCACGTCGCTCGTGCGCGCGCTGCGGATGCGGAACTCGGAGGCCTGGCCCATCCTCCCAGCCTAGTTCACACGCGAGCCTCGTCGCCGCGTACGCGAAGCGGCCCCGCTGCCGAGGCAACGAGGCCGCTTCTACCGCCGTGCGTCCGGGACTACTCCGCGGTGCCCGGGGTGGCCGCCGTCGACGCGACAGCCGCCGCCGAGGACGCCGAGTTCTCGCCGTGCGCCTTCTCGGAGTTGCGGTCGGTCGTGAACGTGAACTCTCCGTCGATGAAGTCGACCTTCACCAGATCGCCCGCGAGCAGCTCCGCGCCGAGGATGCGTTCGGAGAGCCGGTCCTCGATCTCCCGCTGCATCGCGCGACGCAGCGGCCGCGCACCCAGCGTCGGGTCGTATCCGAGCTCGGAGAGGCGCTCCCGCGCGGCCTGCGACACCTCGATGCGCATGTCGCGATCCAGCAGGCGATCCTTCAGCTGCTTCACGAAGAGGTCCACGATCTGCAGCAGCTCGGGCTTCGACAGCTGCGGGAACACGATCGTGTCGTCGACGCGGTTCAGGAACTCGGGCTTGAAGTGCTTCTTCAGCTCCTCGTTGACCTTGCCCTTCATGGACTCGTAGCCGATCGAGCTGTCGCCCTCGAGCTGGAAGCCGACCGGACCGCCCGCGATGGCCGAGGACCCCAGGTTCGTCGTCATGATGATGACGGTGTTCTTGAAGTCGATGACACGTCCCTGGCCGTCGGTGAGGCGACCCTCCTCGAGAACCTGCAGCAGCGAGTTGAAGATGTCGGGGTGCGCCTTCTCGATCTCGTCGAAGAGCACGACCGAGAACGGCTTGCGCCGCACCTTCTCGGTGAGCTGGCCGCCCTCCTCGAAGCCGACGAAGCCCGGAGGGGCGCCGAAGAGGCGGGAGACCGTGTGCTTCTCGCCGTACTCCGACATGTCGAGCGAGATGAGCGCGTCCTCGTCGTCGAACAGGAACTCGGCAAGCGCCTTCGCGAGCTCGGTCTTGCCGACGCCCGTGGGGCCGGCGAAGATGAACGAGCCGGAGGGCCGCTTCGGATCCTTAAGACCCGCGCGCTGGCGGCGGATCGTCTTCGCGAGAGCCTCGATCGCCTCGTTCTGACCGATGACCCGCTGATGCAGGGCGTCCTCCATGAAGCGCAGGCGGCTGGTCTCCTCCTCCGTGAGCTTGAACACGGGGATGCCCGTGGCCTGGGCGAGCACCTCGGCGATGAGTCCCTCATCGACCTCGGCGCTCGTCGCCACGTCACCCGAGCGCCACTGCTTCTCGAGCCGCAGCCGCTCGGCGATGAGCTTCTTCTCCTCGTCGCGTTTGTTCGCGGCGGCTTCGAAGTCCTGCTCCTCGATCGCCTTCTCCTTCTCGGCGCGCACGACCGCGATCCGCTCGTCGAACTCGCGCAGCTCCGGCGGGCTCGAGAGGATCGACAGACGCAGGCGTGCGCCTGCCTCGTCGATCAGATCGATCGCCTTATCCGGGAGGAAGCGATCCTGCACGTAACGATCGGCGAGGTTCACGGCGGCGACGATCGCGCCGTCCGTGATGGACACCTTGTGGTGCGCCTCGTAGCGATCGCGGAGGCCCTTGAGGATGTTGATCGCGTGCGGCAGCGACGGCTCCGCGACCTGGATCGACTGGAAGCGGCGCTCGAGCGCTGCGTCCTTCTCGAAGTGCTTGCGGTACTCGTCGAGAGTGGTCGCACCGATCGTCTGCAGCTCGCCGCGGGCGAGCATGGGCTTCAGGATGTTCGCGGCGTCGATCGCGCCCTCGGCCGCACCCGCGCCGACGAGCGTGTGGATCTCGTCGATGAAGATGATGATGTCTCCGCGATTGCGGATCTCCTTCGTCACCTTCTTGAGGCGCTCCTCGAAGTCGCCGCGGTAGCGGCTTCCCGCGAT
>JAPSIU010000278.1 GCA_031178565.1 Leucobacter sp.
GCCCAGCGCTCGCCGTACGTCTTCGACATGTCCGCGTGGCAGGTGAGGGGCGGTTCCCCCTCGCCGGAGACGAGCAGCTGCACCATCGCCGCCGCGTCCGCGGGCAGCCCGCCCTCCAGTCGGGAGCGCACGAGCGCGAGGCGGGCGGAGGAGTCGGGCTCGTAGACCTCTGACTTCTGGCCGCCGAGCGGAACCTCGTCCTGGAAGTGGTTGGTGCGCTGCACCGATCCGTCGACCTCGGGGATCACGAAGACACCCGCGGGGCTCATCTCGACCGACACCGCCTGAGCGGCGTCGAGCAGGGTGAAGGCCGACGACGAGGCGATGGGCGCTCGTCGGATCAGGGCGAGGGCCTCGTCCACCGTCGCGCACTCCGAGAGAAGGACGCTCGACAGCACGTGCATGGGCACGCCCCCCGGGCCGTCGTCGCGGTGGCCGAGGATGTTGAAGTGCAGCGCGAGTCCGGCCTCGTTGACGCCGATCTTCGACAGGATCCCCTGCTCGGTGAGCCCGGCGTAGCGATACCCCGGGCCGTCGACCTCGTGGGTGTGCCAGAACTCGTCGAGCTCGATGTGCCAGTCCCAGGTCTGCACCCCGTAGCGGTGGCCGTCGATCCGCGCGGTGACCGTCGAGCACTCGCTCGACGCCCCGTTGCCGAGGGCGATGATCTCGGTGCGCGCGTTGAGGGCGACCACACGCGAGAGCTCGAGTCCCGAGCCCTCCGAGACGCCTTCGAGCTCCTCGAGCGCGTTCGGCCGCCAGTCCCTGAGCGCCGCGACCACGCGCTCGACGCCCTCGCGCTCCCGCTCCTCGCTCACCCCGAGGGCTCGGAAGAGCTCGGCGTACTTGGTGTAGGCGTCGGCCAGGGTGCCTCGCAGCGCCGAGCCCCGGCGCAGTCCGAGCTCGCGGTGGGTCGCACCCGAGACCTCGAGGTGCAGTCGTTCGGTCTTCTCGGTCATCGTCATCTCACTTCATTTCCTGGTTCGGCGGGCGCGACCCGCGGGTCCCTTCGGATCAGACTTCACCGAGCAGCGCGTCACGGAGGCCGCGCCGCGGTTTCCATCCGGGCCGGGGCGCCGAGGCGATGAGCAGCTTCGTGTACGGCTCGCGCGGCGTGTCGAGCACCTCGTCGACCGTGCCGCGCTCGATGATCCGGCCCGTCCGCATCACGACCACGTCGTCGGCGATGTCGCGGACCACCGACAGGTCGTGCGTGATGAAGAGGTAGGAGAGCCCGTGCTCCTCGCGCAGGCGCTTGAGCAGGTCGAGCACCTGCGCCTGGACGGAGACATCCAGCGCAGAGACCGCCTCGTCGAGCACGATGATCTTCGGCTCGGCGGCGAGCGCCCGGGCGATCGCAACGCGCTGCTTCTGGCCTCCCGAGAGCGCTGCGGGCTTCGCATCGGCGTGGCGCTCGGTGAGTCCCACCTCGGCGAACAGCTCGAGCACACGTGCGCGGCGGCCCGCCCGGTCGAGGTCGGGGCGGTGCGCCTGCAGCATCTCGTCGATCGTGGCCGCGACGGGCAACGAGCGGTTGAGCGACCCCTGCGGATCCTGGAACACCATCTGCACGAGCTTCGCACGCTCGCGCAGCTGCCGCCTGGCCGTCGTCGGTTTGACCTCGGTGCCCGCGATCCTCACGGTGCCGGCGTCGGCCGATTCGAGTCCGACGACGACACGGGCGAGTGTCGATTTGCCCGATCCCGACTCGCCGACGACCGCGAGGCACGTGCCCGCGCGGAGCTCGCACGAGACGTCGTCGAGCGCCGTGACGCTGGACTTGCGGCTGAGGTGGAAGGTCCGGGTCAGATGTTCGATCTCGATGATCGGAGTCTCGCTCATGATCCGGCCTCCTCGTCGACGGAACCCGTGCTCGAGAGGAACGCCGCGGGCTCGTGGCCCTCGGGATAGAGGAGCGGCCTCGCGTCCATCAGCGCCCGGGTGTATTCGGTCCTGGGTCGATCCCGGATCTCCTCGGGAGTGCCGATCTCCAGGATCTCGCCGTCCCTCATCACGGCGAGGCGATCGCACACGGCAGCCGCGAGATCCAGGTCGTGCGTCACGAAGATCATCGAGAGGCCGTGCTCTCGGCGCTTCTCATCGAGGATCGCGACGACTTCCGCCTGGGTCGTGACGTCGAGCGCGGTCGTGGGCTCGTCCGCGAGCAGCACCTTCGGATCCCCCGAGATCGCGCCGGCGATGACGACGCGCTGCAGCATCCCGCCCGAGAGCTGGTGCGGATAGGAGTGCAGCACCCGCTCGGTGTCGGGGATCCCGACCTGGCGCAGCAGATCCGCCGCCTTCGCCTCCGCATCGGCCCGGCTCATCGAGCGGGCGTCGCTCATCCCCTCGACGAGGAATCGGCCGACCGGCAGCACCGGATTGAGCGCCCCGTGCGGGTTCTGCGCGATGAGGGCGAGATCGTTCGCGCGGATCCTCCGCAGCGCCTCACCGGAGGCCCCGAGCAGGTCGGTGCCGTCGAGCTCGATCGACCCGTCGACGCGCGCGCCGGACGGCTCGATGCCGAGGATGCAGCGCAGCGTCATGGACTTGCCCGAGCCCGACTCGCCGACCAGGCCGAGGGCCTGCCCCTGAGCCAACTCGAAGGAGTTGCCGTGCAGGATCTCGGTCTCCTGCCCAGTGTCGGGATCGGTGACCGTGAGCACGAGGTTCTCGATCTTCAGCATCAGCGGGTCCTTCCTGCGGCGCGACGACCGCCGAGCTGCTCGCCGACGTACCCGAACGCGGCCACGGTGATCACGATCGCGAGGCCCGCGAAGATGCTCTGCTCCCAGTACCCCTGCTGCAGCGAGGCCTGGCCGTTCGAGACCATGAGCCCCCAGTCGGGCGCCGGCGGCTGCACGCCCAGGCCGAGGAACGAGAGCGCCGCGAGATCGATCATCGCGTAGCCGAAGTTGATCGTCATGCCGGTGAAGATCTGCGTCCGCACGTTCGGCAGGATGTGCCGCATGGTGATGACGAAGCCGGATATGCCCTGCAGCTGAGCCGAGGTCACGTAGGGCAGATTGCGCTCGCGGAGCGCGACGGAGCGGATCACGCGCGCCGTATAGGGGGTGTATCCGATGGCCAGCGCGATCGAGGCCGTGACGATCGACGGGCCGAAGATGGCGACCGCGAGAATCGCGAGCAGCATGTTCGGGAAGGCGAAGAGGATGTCGAGGATCCGCCCGATGAAGGCGTCGACCCTGCCGCCGAACCAGACCGCGGTGAGCGCGAGGATCGTGCCGAACAGCGCCGTACCCAGGATCACGATCACGGGGCCGATCAGGCTGGTGCGCGCACCCCACAGGATCCGGGAGAAGATATCGCGCCCGGACTGGTCCGTGCCCATGAGGTGCGCGAGGCTCCACGCCTCGTGACGGGCGGTGACGGTGCCCTCGTACGGATCGTAGGGGGCGATGACCGGGGCGAGGATCGCGGCGAGCACGACGACCGCGATGACGATCGCGCTCCCGATCCCGAGTCCGCCGAGCCGCTTGAGCAGGACGCGCCACCCCGAGACCGGCACGTCGTTCCGGTGCTTCCGGAGCAGCTGCACGGCGACGGTGTCCTGAGCGCTCGTGTTCGTCGATGACGTCTTGCGCGTGTCGTTCACGACCGGGCTCCCTTCGCCAGGCGCACCCGCGGATCGATCACAGCGTAGAGCAGGTCCACGAGGAGGTTGATGAGGCCGAAGGCCAGGACCATCACGAGCGCGATGGCCTGCACCACGGCGAAGTCCTTCCGCTGCACGGAGTTCACGAGCAGCGATCCGATGCCGTCGAGGGTGAAGGCGTACTCGATGACGAATGCCGCCGCGAGGAGGCTGGCGACGTGGGTGCCGAGGATCGTGACCACGGGCAGCATCGAGTTGCGGATTGTGTGCCGCCAGAGGACGAAGCGCTTCGGCAGGCCCCGCGCGATGGCCGTGACGACGTGCTCGGATCCCTGCTCCTCGCGGATCGCGGTGCGCGTGATGCGCGAGACCACTGCGATGGACGGGAACGACAGCGCCAGAGCCGGAAGCGTGAGGTGCCAGAGCCGGCCGGGGAACCCCTCACCCGAGCCCGACACGGGCTGTTGATGCCGCCGAGCGG
>JAPSIU010000279.1 GCA_031178565.1 Leucobacter sp.
CCCAGTCCCGCCTCGCGAAGCCGACGAGGGCGAACCCCGGGGGCAGCAGGCCGCGGTTGGCGAGGTCGTAGACCGCGGGCATCAGCTTCTTGCGGGAGAGGTCTCCGGTCACGCCGAAGATCACGAGCGCGCTGGGGCCCGCGATGCGGTTGAGACGAGGGTCGTCCGATGACCGCAGCGGGTTCCGCGGCCGGGGCGAGCGCTCCTCGGATCGCCCACCCCGGCCGTCCCCCGTGCTTCGAGCCCGACGGTTCACGGGCGCGGTCAGATCGCGAATCCCAGTGCGCGCATCATGTCGCGCCCGTCATCGGTGATCCGCTCGGGCGTCCACGGCGGCATCCACACCCAGTTGATGCGGAAGGCCGTGACCAGCCCGTCGAGCGCCTCGGCGATGTCGTTCTCGATGACATCGGTGAGCGGGCAGCCCGCACTCGTCAGGGTCATGCTGATGACGAGCGCGTCGTGCTCCTCGTCGAAGGCCAGATCGTAGATCAGGCCGAGGTCGACGATGTTCACGCCCAGCTCGGGATCCGAGACGTTCTTGAGCGCCTCGGTCGCCTGCTCGCGGAACTCGGGGTCGATCGACTGCGGAACGGTGTTCGTCTGATCGTCTGCGCGATCGGTCGTTGCTTCGTCGCTCATGGCACCAGCCTACGCTGTCAGTCTCAGGCGCCGACGAGGAAGCGGTCGTAACCCTCTTCCTCGAGGCGGTCGGCGAGCTCGCGGCCGCCCTCCTCCGCCACCCGGCCGTCGACGAAGACGTGCACGAAGTCGGGCTTGATGTAGCGCAGGATGCGGGTGTAGTGCGTGATGAGCAGGACGCCGAGGCCCGTGCTCTCCTTGGCGCGGTTCACGCCCTCCGAGACGACCTTGAGCGCGTCCACGTCGAGACCCGAGTCGGTCTCGTCGAGCACGGCGAACTTCGGCTGCAGCAGCTCGAGCTGCAGGATCTCGTTGCGCTTCTTCTCGCCGCCCGAGAAGCCCTCGTTGACGTTGCGCGAGGCGAAGGACTCGTCCATCCGGAGGTGCTTCATGGCCTCCTTGACGTCCTTCATCCAGGTGCGGATCGCCGGCGCCTCGCCGTCGATCGCCGTCTTCGCGGTGCGCAGGAAGTTGGCGTTGGTCACGCCCGGGATCTCGACCGGGTACTGCATGGCGAGGAAGATGCCCGCCTGAGCGCGCTCGTCCACCTCCATCTCGAGCACCTCTTCGCCGTCGAGCAGGATCGACCCGCTCGTCACCTCGTAGCGCGGGTGGCCGGCGATCGCGTACGCGAGCGTCGACTTGCCCGAGCCGTTGGGGCCCATGATGGCGTGGGTCTCTCCCTGCTTGATGGTGAGGTCGACCCCCTTCAGGATCGCCTTGGCGCCCTGATCGGTCTCGACACTGACGTGCAGGTCCTTGATCTCAAGAACGGAGCTCATGTTTCAATCTCTTTCGTAACGTTGGGGTCGATGTACACGTCGCCGTCTTCGATCTCGACGACGTAGACGGGAACCGGCTCGTAGGCCGGAAGGTTCTGCGGAATTCCGGTGCGCAGCGAGAAGGCCGAGCCGTGGGCCCAGCACTCGAGCGTGTCGCCCTCGACGAAACCCTCGGACAGGCTGATATGCCCGTGGCTGCAGGTGTCGCCGATGGCGTGGACGTCGCCGTTCGAGTCCAGGACCACGGCGATCGGCACATCGTCGATGACGACGCGCATCGCCTGATCCTGTACCAACTCGCTCAGCGCGAGCACCTTCTGTCGGGCCATGCGCTAACGGGCGCTCGTGGTGAGCTCGGCCTCGATCGCGGCCTGCAGCCGCTCCTCGGTGGCCTCGTCGCCGATCTGCGCGATGACCTCGAGCAGGAAGCCGCGCACGACGAGCCTGCGCGCCTCCTCCTCGGAGATGCCCCGGCTCCGCAGATAGAAGAGGTGCTCATCGTCGAAGCGGCCCGTGGCGCTCGCGTGGCCCGCTCCGGCGATGTCGCCGGTCTCGATCTCCAGGTTCGGGATCGAGTCGGCGCGCGTGCCCTCGGAGAGCACGAGGTTGCGGTTCTGCTCGTAGCTGTCGGTGCCGTTCGCGCTGTTGCGGATCAGCACGTCGCCGATCCACACCGTGTGCGCGCCCTCGCCCTGCAGCGCGCCCTTGTAGGTGACGCGGCTGCGGGTGTGCGGTGCATTGTGGTCGAGGTAGACCTGGTGCTCCAGGTGCTGGCCGGCATCCGCGAAGTACGCGCCGAGCGCCTCGCCGTTCGCGCCCTCGGAGTCGAGGTGGATCGACGGGTTGAGGCGGACCACCTCGCCGCCGAGCGACACCACGATGTGGGTGAGCGAGGCGTCGCGGCCGACGGTCGCGTAGTGGCTCGCGAGGTGGATCGCGTCGTCGGCCCACTGCTGCACGCTGACGACCGTCAGCTTCGCGCCGTCGCCGACGACGATCTCGACGTTCTCGGAGAGGTGAGCCGATCCCGTGTTCTCGAGGATGACGAGGCCCTGGCTCTGGGGCGCGGCCTCGATGATCGTGTGCGCGCCGCGGGGCTGCGCGTCGAGCGCGTCCCGGGTCACGACCGCGGTCACCCGCTCGCCGCCGTCTCCAGGAGCGCCGACGGTGACGAGGTGGGCCTCGCCGAACGCGCTCCACGCGGCCGCGGCGCCCCGCTCCTCGGGGATGCCGGCGCGTCCGATGCGGGCATCGTCGCGGCCGATCCACTCGGAGGAGACTCCGGCGACCTCGGTGACGGAGACCGGGATCCGCGAGCCGTCGAGCTCGCCGTTCAGCAGCGCGCCGAGCTTCGCGACGGGCGCGAACTTCCAGACGGCCTCGCGGCCGGTGACCTCGGCGAAGTCGGCCGGGTTCGTCGACTTCGGCCGATCCGAGCGGGTCTGCACGGGTACGCGGTTCGCCCAGTCGCCGTCCGAGTGCGCCTTCAGGCCGTGCTGAGCGGTGCCCTGAGGGACCTGTGCGGTCTTCGTTGCAACAGCTTCGGTCATTATCCGACGGATCCTTCCATGCCCATCTCGATGAGCTTGTTCAGTTCGAGGGCGTACTCCATGGGCAGCTCGCGCGCGATCGGCTCGATGAAGCCGCGCACGATCATCGCCATCGCCTCCTCCTCGGCGAGACCGCGGCTCATCAGGTAGAAGAGCTGCTCCTCGCTGACGCGCGAGACCGTGGCCTCGTGGCCGAGCTCGGCGTCGTCGGTGCGGATGTCGATCGCGGGGTACGTGTCGCTGCGCGAGATCGTGTCGACGAGCAGCGCGTCGCACACGACCGAGTTGGCCGAGTGGTGCGCGTTCGCCTCGACGCGGACCTCGCCGCGGTAGCCCGTGCGCCCGCCGCCGCGCGCGATCGACTTCGAGAGGATCGACGACTTGGTGTGGGGGGCGAGGTGGATCATCTTCGCGCCGGCGTCCTGGTGCTGGCCGGGGCCCGCGAACGCGACGGAGAGGGTCTCGCCCTTCGCGCGCTCGCCCGCGAGGTAGATCGACGGGTACTTCATGGTGACCTTGGAGCCGATGTTGCCGTCGACCCACTCCATGGTCGCGCCCTCCTCGGCGATTGCGCGCTTGGTGACGAGGTTGTAGACGTTGGTCGACCAGTTCTGGATCGTCGTGTAGCGCACGCGGGCGTTCTTCTTCACGATGATCTCGACGACGGCGGAGTGCAGCGAGTCCGACTTGTAGATCGGCGCGGTGCAGCCCTCGATGTAGTGGACGTAGCTGTCCTCGTCGGCGATGATGAGCGTGCGCTCGAACTGGCCCATGTTCTCCGTGTTGATGCGGAAGTAGGCCTGGAGCGGGATCTCGACGTGCACGCCCTTCGGGACGTAGACGAAGGAGCCGCCCGACCATACGGCGGTGTTCAGCGCGGCGAACTTGTTGTCGCCCGACGGGATCACCGTGCCGAAGTACTCCTCGAAGATCTCGGGGTGCTCGCGCAGCGCCGTGTCCGTGTCGAGGAAGAGCACGCCCTGCGCCTCGAGATCCTCGCGGATCTGGTGGTAGACCACCTCGGACTCGTACTGGGCCGCGACACCCGCCACGAGGCGCTGGCGCTCGGCCTCGGGGATCCCGAGACGCTCGTAGGTCTCCTTGATCTCCTCCGGCAGCTCCT
>JAPSIU010000033.1 GCA_031178565.1 Leucobacter sp.
TGATCGGCATGGGCGGCCCCGACGACCGGGAGTTTGAGGACGCGGTCGCGCGCCTCCGGGCGATCCTCGTCGACGCGGTCGCCGTCACTCCGACCTCCTCGTAGATGCGTCGCAGCCGGATGGCCACGTGCACGGTCTCCCACCGCCGAGGCTCTCGCCGGAAGCCCGCGAGAGCGGGGCGGGAGCTGCGCCCTGGACATCCGAAAGCGGGAGCTGCTACGCTTGCCGAAGCGTTTCGGCACACTTCGGCTCGCACTGAAGGTGAGATCCAAAACGTTTCGTCAGTTATGCGAGATGCAGGTCTCGGAGAGAGTGGGGAAGCCATGAGTGAAGTCGCGTCCGGTTCGTTCGATGAGACCATGTGGAACGGACTTTTGCACGGAGGGCTCGGGGGGACGTTCATGGGCGTGCCGAGCGTCAGGCTCGACCGGGAGGCGATCCGGGCCTCGGGGGCGAAAGCCGTCGTGTACGGCTTCCCCTTCGACGCGACCACGATCAGTCGCAGCGGAGCCAACTACGGCCCGCGTGCGATCCGGGAGACCTCGGTCCAGTTCACCAACTTCCAGGCGACGTTCGATTTCGACCTGTTCGCGCACCTCCCGCTCGTGGACGGGGGAGACTGCAAGGTGGCTCTCGGCAATACGCCCAGGACCTTCGAGCGCGTGGAGGCCGATATCGCCGAGATCGTCGCGGCCGGCGCCATCCCCGTCGTGTTCGGCGGAGACCACTCGGTGAGCATCCCGGTCGGAAAGGCCGCGAAGAAGCCCGGCACGAGCCCCGGGTGGGTGCAGTTCGACACTCACCTCGACGCCGCGCCCCACGTCGGCGGGGAGGAGCTGAACCACTGCTGCACGATCACGCGGGCGGTCGACAACGGGTACGACCCGTCGAAGATGGTGCTCGTCGGGATCAGCGGATGGATGAATCCCAAGACCGAGCTGAAGTACTGCCGGGATCACGGGATCCGGATCCTCTGGCTGGAGGATATCTGGGAGCGGGGGACGGCCTGGGCCGTGGAGCAGATCCTCGAGCGCATCGGAGAAGAGGGGTTCTACCTGACCTTCGACGTCGACGCCCTGGACGCCGCGTACGCGCCGGGCACCTGCGCTCCCACGCCGGGCGGAATGACGATGCGAGAGGCGCTCGAGATCGTTCGCGGAGTCGCGCCCGCCGGTCTGATCGGCCTCGACATCGCCGAGCCCGCGCCGTCCCTGGACCACTCGACCAGGACGCAGCTCGTGGCAGGTCGACTGGCTCTGGAGGCGCTCGCGTTCCACGCGGGTTCGCCGCGCGTGCCCGTCCACGTCGGCTGAACGCCTCGACGCGGGCGGGGATCCGGCGGACGATCGGATCCCCGCCCGTGCGGCTCAGGCCTCGTAGAGCTCGGGACGCCGCTGGGAGAGCGTATCCGTCGCCCCCTGCTCCCGCCGCCCGAGGTCGATGCGGGCTCCCGTGCTGCCGCTGCTGCTCGTGTCCAGTTCGGCGAGCACCTCCCCGTCCCTGCCGATGATGCGGCTGGAGCCGCAGAAGCGATGACCCGACTCGGTTCCGATCCTGTTGGCGTACGCCAGCGGCACGCGATTCTCGAGCGCGCGGGAGATGGCGGCGATGCGGTGGTCGAACTCGAACGGGTGCATGTTCGCCGACCCCGCCGCGAGCATCGCGGCCCCGCGCAGCACGAGCGTCCTCGAGACCTCGGGGAATTCGAGCTCGAAGCAGTTCACTACTCCGACCGGGACCCCGCAGAGGGTGACCGGTCTCAGCTCGTCCCCGCGGAGGAAGACGCGGCGCTCCTCGCCGAACAGGTGCGTCTTGCGAATGGGGGCGCGGATGGATCCGTCGCGATCGATGGCGAGCATCGAATCGAAGTAGCCGTGGTCGCCCCGTTCGACGAATCCGACGATCAGTGCGGTGCCGCTCGCGCGGCAGTTTCGAGCGAGGTCCGCGATTCTTCGATCGTGGAGCGTCAGCGCAACGTCATCGAGCCCGGCCGTCTGGTACCCCGACAGGAAGAGCTCCGGGAAGACCAGGAGGTCGCTCTCGGGTGCAGCGAGTGAGTCCCGCACCCGGGCGAGATTGCTCTCGAGATCGCGCGGTGCGGGTGCCGCCTGGACGACGGTGCAGTGGATGCTGGTCGACTTCATCGTGGGGAGGCCCTTCTCGGTCGCCGAGCGGGGTCCTTGAGGGGCTCCGCTGATAAATCGTTTCGGAAGATCGGGCTAGTGGCCCGTGTATGAAGAATTATACATTGCCAAAACGTTTCGGCTTCGGTAGCGTGAACGGCGAACGCGCACCCATCTCGGTGCGCGTCCCACCCGGTCCAGGCGAGACGCGCCGACGAACGCGCGCCTCGTCACCGTTTCGAATCGAAGGAGTTTCCATGACTGCGGCGCCGACGGTGATGAAGAGAGAATTCACCATGTTTTCCGCGCTCTCCGTGGCGTTCGCGTTCGTATCGCCGATCGTCGCGCTGTACAGCGTGCTCGGCGTCGGTTTGAGCGTGTCCGGCCCGGCCTTCATCTGGGGCGGCCTCATTCTCTACGCGGGTCAGTTCGTCGTCGTGCTCACCCTGGGGGTGCTCGCCTCGAAGTGGGCCGACTCCGGAGGCATCTACCAGTGGTCCAGGCGGCTGCTCGGCCACCGTTACGGCTGGTTCGCCTCGTGGACGTACATCTGGACGCTCCTCATCACGCTGCCCGCCGTCGCCTACGCCGGTGCGGTCCTGATCCCTCCCATCTTCGACATGCCGGCCACGGGTCACGGAGCGGTGACGTGGCTCGCGATCGGGGTGCTCGCCTTCAGCACGCTCGTGAACCTCGCCGGGCGGGCGTTCATCAAGATCCTCATGTTCGCGGTCATCGTCGCCGAAGCGGTCGGTTCCGTGGGGGTCGCGGTCTGGTTGCTGCTGTTCGATCGTCATCAGGGGCTCGACTACCTGTCGCCTGCGACGCTGGCGGACTTCGACGGCGTCTTCTTCTCGGCGCCGCTCGTGATGGCCATCGCGTTCTCGAGCTACTTCGCGATCGGGTTCGAGAGCGCGAGCTCGATCGCAGAGGAGGTGCAGCGGCCGAAGCGGGCCGTGCCGCGCGCGATGGTCGTCTCGTTCTTCGCGATCATGAGCATCGTGCTCCTCAGCACTCTCGCCTTCACGCTCGCGGTGCCGAGCGACGCATTCCTGCAGGACCCCGAGAACGCAGCGGATCCGGCCGTCGCGATCATCGCGTCGACCTTCCCCGAGCCGGTGTTCCGGGGCATCCTCGCCCTGTTCGTCGTCGCCTTCGCGGCGAGCCTGATGACCATCCAGATCACGGTCTCGCGGATCGTCTGGGCCACGGCCCGGAACGGCGAGCTCCCCTTCGCTCGAATGCTCACGAGGCTCTCGGGCGACACCGGTCTGCCGAGGCGCGCGGTCCTCGTCACCGCGGTGATCGCGGCGCTGCTCTTCATCCCGTTCCAGAGCGAGGGCATCCAGATGGCTCTCATCTCGTTCTCGTCGGTCGGTTTCTTCATCTCGTTCCTCTTCCCGATCCTGGGTATGGCGATCGCTCGCAGACAGGGCCGCTGGACCGACGATCCGCAGCTCTTCCTCGGGCGGGCCGGGCGCGCGGTGTGCTGGATCGCGCTCGTGTGGCTGTTCTTCCAGATCGTCAACGTCCTGTGGCCTCGGCCGACCGGGGGCGGATGGGCGAGCGACTGGTCGACGATCATCGGTGTGGTCGCGGTCGGAGCGCTCGGAGTGGCGGTCGAGGCCTGGGTGAATCGGAAGCGGTTGCACGCCGCGTCGACGGGTCGCACGATCGTGGTGTTCGAGCGGGACGAGTCCGAGGACGACGTCGAGGAGGCCGCGGTGCTGACGCGGGATCGGACCTGAACGCCGTGCGGGCCGGAGGGCGTCGGAGTCTGAGGGACGGCGGCGTCACCCGGCCAGCGTGGACTCCCGGATCGTGAGCGACGCGGGCACGAGCTCGCGTCGCCGGCCGGCGCTCCCGTCGAGGGTCTCCAGCAGGAGGTCGACCGCGATCTCGCCGAGCCGGACCGGATCGAGATCGAGCGCCGTGATGGGCTTCTGCAGCCCGTAGTCGAGCGAGCGGCTGTCCGCGAGGCTCAGCACCTGGATATCCTCCGGCACACGCAGGCCGAGGATGTATGCGCTCCGCTCGGTGGCCTGTGCGAGCGTGTCCAGCGTCGTGAGCACGGCGTCGAAGCGACGCTCGGGAGATGAGAGCGCTGCACGGATGACGGGTTCCGCCTCGTCGACCCGAGGGCCGGGGGAGCGGATGATGATCGGCTCGAGCGCGGCCGTCGAACACCAGTCGAGATACGCGGAGAGCTCGTCGCGGACGTAGGAGGAACTGGTTTCGCTGAGGAACAGCGCGGTTCGGGCGGGGCGAACCGCATCGAGGTGCGTCAGCGCCGCGGTCGTTCCCACCGAGAAGTCGTTGTCGACCCAGCTGAGCTCGCTCGTGTTCCGGCCGATCGTGACGCAGGCGATGCCCGCCCGCACCGCCTCGCCGAGCAGCTCGTCGTCGTCGCTCGGATCGACGACGATGAGCCCGTCGACCGATGAGAGGAATGGGCGCGAGGACGAGTGCGACGGGAGCATGGACAGGAGGAAGCCGCGGCCGAAGGCCTCGGTGCTCGCTCCGTTGAGGACCCTGAAGTAGTACTCGACGTCCCACTCGGGCCGGATGTCGTGCGGCGGCGCCTGAGCCGACATCGGGGAAACCGTGAGTGCGAGCGATCCGGTGCGACCCGCGTTCAGGTTCTTCGCGATCCGATTCGCCGTGTACCCGAGACGCTTCGCGATCTCGACGACGTTCTGCCTCGTGGCGGCCGCGACCCGGCCCTTGCCGTTCAGCGCCTCCGACGCCGTCGCGACGGAGACGCCGGCCTCGCGCGCGACGTCCTTGATGGTGATGCGGCGCTGTTTCACGGGGCCTCGATCCTGTTCGGGGAATGGGAGCCGGGGGTCCCTGCGAGACCGGCGAGGACGGTGCTCACCGCGAGATCCAGCGCCTCCGGTTCTGCGGCCGCGGGAAGGCGTGCCCGGCACTCCTCCACGAGCTCGGACACCCGTGCCGCGGTGGAGGACAGGACCCCATCGGATGCCGCTTCTTCGGCGAGGCGCTCGAGGAACCGCGGGTCTTCCGGGTCGACCCCGGCCCCCTCGAGTGCGCGGTACGCGTGCCAGAGCGGGATCGTCGGGACGCCGTTGCGGATATCGGCCCCCGCGTCCTTGCCGAGGGCCAGGGCGTCGCCCCGGACATCGAGCAGGTCGTCGGAGAGCTGGAACGCGAGCCCGAGCCGCGTCCCGGCCTCGCGGAACGCATCCCGATGCGCGGAATCGAAGCCGGCCGCGACGCCGCCGATCTCGAACGCCGCGCCGAACAGCGCTCCGGTCTTGAGGCTCGCGTAGTGCTCGATGCCCTGACGGGCGTCGGCCCCCCAGCCGAGGGACGGCTCCATCAGCTGGCCCTCGCACAGGTGCGCGAAGGCGCGGGCGAGCGAGGCGGTGACCGGCTCGCCCATCGGCGCCGCCGCCTCGAACGCGAGGGCGATGAGCAGATCGGCGAGGAGGATCGCCGTCGGTTCGTCGGCAGCGCGATGCACCGTCGGTCGACCTCGCCGCAGCTCGGATCCGTCGATGATGTCGTCGTGCACGAGCGACGCGGTGTGCAGCAGCTCGAGGGCGACGCCCGCCTCTGCTGAGAACTCCGGGTCCGGTGCGCCGAAGGCGCGGGCGATGAGCAGCAGCGTCCGGGCGCGCAGGTGCTTGCCGGCGGCGAGTCCGTCGACGAGTGCGGGGCGATCGAGCGGGAGCGGGACGCGCGCGATCCGCGCGGAGATCCGGGTGCGCATCTCCTCGGCTATTCCGGCCACCTGCTCGTCGACCGATTCCGTCCCGCGCTGCTCTGCAGCACTGGAGCGGGGGATGCGGCTCATCACGGGTGTCCTCTCTCGGGCGCCTCGATTCGTCGGTGCCCTGTTGCCGGTCCGGGACTCCTCCCAGGATAGATCTCACGGGGAACCGTGCCAAATCGATTCAGCATTCGCCGAACCCGTGAGGGGCCCGAGCCCTCCGCGACCGGCGGGCTATTCTGGGGAGGTGGGCGTCGACGATCTCTCTCCGAGCATGCAGAACTATCTCAAGGTGATCTGGGGACTGCAGGAGTGGTCGGACGCCCCGGTCTCGAACTCCGCCATCGCCGAGGCCGCCGGCGTGCGGCTCTCCACGGTCTCGGACGCGCTCCGCAAGCTCTCGGACCAGGAGCTGATCGAGCACGTGCGCTACGGCAGCGTCACGCTCACGGAACTCGGACGCGAGCACGCCGTCTCCATGATCCGGCGGCACCGGTTGCTGGAGACCTTTCTCGTCCGAATGCTCGACTACGAGTGGGACGAGGTCCACGAGGAGGCCGACAGGCTCGAGCACGCGGTCTCGGACGAGCTGATCCACCGCGTCGATCGTGCGCTCGGCTACCCGACGAGGGATCCGCACGGCGACCCGATCCCGAGCGCCGACGGACGGGTCCATCGCCCGGACGCCGTGATCCTCGCGAGCGCACCGGCGCCGTGCCGCACCCGGGTCGAGCGGATCTCCGACGCCGACAACGAGATGCTGCAGTACTTCGCGAGCCGTGGGATCGTGGTCGACGCCGAGCTCGAGGTGCTGCCGGGGGAGCCCTACTCGGAGACGGTGACGGTGCGCGTCGGCCGGGAGGGGATCCCCGTCAGCCTGGGGGCGGGCGCAGCGGCGTCGGTGTGGGTGGCGATCCTCTGAGCGGCCGGCGATCCTCTAATCCGGATCCTTCGCGAACTTCAGGCCGATGACGCAGCCGACGATCCCCGCGAGGAAGAGGAGCTTGAGGGGCGACACCGCTGCGGAATCCCCTCGAAGCGTCGAGCGCCCAGGCCCTGTTCAGACTCGGCTCGTAATCCATGCGCCACTTCGGTGCTGATACGGGATAATTGAGAGCGGCCGCTGGGCCGCCTGGGAGGAGCACGGTGTTCGGCAGATCCAAGAAACGCAAGCGCTGGGGGTCGCGTCCGCCTCGCCGGCTGCCGAGACGCGTGCTGGCTCCGGTCGAGGAGATCGTCGAGCAGGGGCTGCTCGTCGCCGATGTGGCCGTCCGCATGACGGTGAAGAACGCCATCATCATGAACGCGCTGAAGCGGCACGTCGATTACAACGCCGGGCAGATCAGGGAGATGGTGCGGAGCGCGACCGAGGATCTCGCGCTCGAGCGCGAGCGCGATGCGAAGCACATCAGCCGGATGCGCGGAGAGATCCGAGACACGGGGCGCAGCTCGTGGAGCGAGTCCGACTACAGCAACGACGACAATCGGACGCTGCGGCACCGCCAGGAGGTCTACGAGCGGGTCGCGGAGGAGCTGCGCGCGCGTCTGGCGAACGAGGAGTACCTGCGCGACACCGCGGAGCGGGCGATGGCGATGGCCTGGGATGAGATCGGCGACTCCCTCAAGGAGCGCGCGACGCACCCGTACTACAGCGGCGGCGCGTCCGAGGAGTACCGGAACGCCCGGGAGGAGCGGATCCAGCAGCTCATCGAGAAGGATCTCACCGCGCTCCTGCAGCAGCACAGCGAGAAGCCGGCGAGGGTCTGGAAGTCGCGGCGCAAGGACAAGAACAAGGACGACACGGACGAGCTGTGATGTCCAGGGAGATCAGTCGCCGTCCGCTTCCAGCAGCTCGGGGTGCCGGGCGATATAACCCTCGATGAACCAGCAGGAGGCGTGCACCCTGCGTCCGCGAGGCGCTTCGCCCGTGAGCGCGCGATGCGCGAGCAGACCGGAGAGGCCGGTCTTTCGCAGTTCGGGGCGCACGAAGGTGTGGTCGAAATCGATGCCGTCGTCGCCGAGCAGCGTGTAGTGGGCCTCGCCCACGGGCCGATTCTCCGGTTCGCCGCTCCGATAGATCGCGTAGCGGCTCCGCTCGGGCTCGTGCACGATTCGGAAGCCGTCGGCAGCCGCCTGGTCCTCGTCCAAGTATCTCGCCATGCGGCCAGCCTAAACGGCTCCCTCGTTTCAATCCAGCGCGGGCTATCCTCGAAGGATGCGTCTCACCTCACGGCTCCGAGCGGCGGTCCCGGCCGCGGCAGCGGTCGCGGTGATCGCGCTCTCGGCGAGCGGCTGCAGCCCGCAGCCCGAGCCGAAGACCGAGATCCTCTCGGCGACGAAGGCGGGAGGCGTCTATCTCGACGCGGTCTGCCCGGTGAACACGGCGTGGGACGAGGCGGACGTCGAACTCGACCGTCTGCGCCTCGCCGTGGGCCGGGGCGAGGACGGCGAGGTGCGGGCCTTCGCCGATGCCATGCGGGCGGTCGCCGAGGCGAGCGAGCAGGCCGGGGAGCGGCTCGCGTCGAAGGATCGGGCGTGGCCGAGGAGCGCGGAGGACGAGATCGAGGCGGTGGCGGAGACGTTGCGGGACGACCGGAAGCAGGCGCTCGCCGTCGCGAAGCTCTCCGCCGAGGACGCAGCGGCGCACGCCTGGAAGGGCGGAGCGGAGGCCGGACAGGCCGCCGCAGAGGCGCGAGCCGCGCTCGGGCTCCCCGCAGACCCGGAGGCCGCCTGCGAGCAGTGGACGGAGCGGGAGGGCGCTCGTGACTGATCGCGGAGCGCAGAACTCGCTGCTCGTCGAGCGCGCGCTCCGCGCCGCGGCGGGGTCGGGAAACCGGCTGCTCTCGGCGGGCGGCGCGAGACTGACGGTGTCGGATCCGGAGCTGCGGAGCCGCCTCGTCGTCGCGCTCGAGCGCTGCGGAGCACGGTTCGAGCCGGGCGCGCCCGTCGACTTCGTCTTCGCCGACGCGCTCGACGGGGGCGACGCGATCTCGGCTGCGGGCGCGCCCCGCGCAGGAGGACCGGATCCCGGACTGCCGCCGGTCGTGGTCGGCCTGGACGGCGGGGTCGCCTCCGCGCGCGGGACGGGCGCTGCGGAGAGGATCGCCTGGGCGGCCCGAGGCATGCGGGCGACCGGCGTCCTCGCCCGGCGGTTGCGGGAGGCGAACGACGGCCGGGCGCCGAGAATCGCCGTGAGCCTCGTCCTCGAGCCCAAGACCGCGGCGCTCGCGATCGCCCTGGCGGACGCCGGCTGCGAGGTCGCCGTCTTCAGCGCCGCGAGCGAGACGGATCCCGCGATCGCCTCCGCGCTCGCCGAGACGGGTCGCGTCGCGGTCTTCGCGCCGACGGGCGGCGTGGTTCCGGACGACGCGGTCCGCCTCGACGCGGAGCACGCGGCCGCCGTGCTGCGGTGGGGACCGGAGTACCTGGTCGATGACGGAGCGCACCTGATACGGCTCGCGCACACCGAGCATCCGGAGGTGTTCGACACGCTGCGGGCCGCGGCGGAGGAGACGACGAGCGGTGTGCGCCCGCTGCGGGAGATGGCGGGAGAGGGGGCGCTGCGGATCCCGGTCATCGCGGTGAACGACGCGCGTACGAAGACCGGCTTCGACAACCTCATCGGCACCGGTCAGTCCTGCGTGTTCGCGATCGGGGACCTGCTCGACGGGGCCGACTGGGCCGGGCCGTCGGGGGACGACGACGACGGCGTCCCCGGGGCCTATCGAGGCCTCGCCGGGACGCGCTGGGTCGTGATCGGCTACGGCCCGGTCGGGGTCGGAGTCGCGCGCTTCGCCTCGGCCCTCGGCGCCTCCGTCACCGCGGTGGAGCGGGATCCGGTGCGGGCGCTCGCTGCGCTGCACGACGGCTTCGAGGCGCGCGGACTCGAGGACGCGCTCGCGACGGCCGATGTCGTCGTGAGCGCCACGGGGGTGTGGCACACGCTCGACGCAACGGGCTTCGCGCGTCTTCGGCCGGGTGCCGCGGTCGCGGTCGCGGGCGGGATCGACGACGAGCTTGCGCTCGACGAGCTGCGGGCGGCGGGGTGGCGTCGCGCTTCGTTCGGACACCGGGTCGAGGAGTGGATCCCTCCCGGAGGTGAGCGCGGTCCGCTCGTCCTCGCCGAAGGCGGCGGCGTCAACTACTCGGCCTCGGAGGGCAATCCCGTCGAGGTCATGGATCTCTCGTTCGCCACCCAGCTCGCGGCGCTGATCCGGCTCATGACCGGTGCAGCGGCTCCGGGAGTGCACGCGCTCACCGCAGAGGATGAGCTCCTCGTGGCCCGCGCGGCCCTCGCGGCGCGGGGCGGCTCGGCCGAGTGGACGCGGGGCTCGGCGAGGCCGGGCGGCGCTGCCCAGCCGTGGACCGTGCACCGCTACCGTCGCGGGCGATCCGAGCCGGCCCCGCACGCTCTAGACTCGTCCGAGTGAGTGAACCATCGTCGATCGCCGTCTACAGCGCCGATCTCGTCTTCCCCGTCACGAGTCCGCGTCTCAGCGACGGCGCGGTCGCCGTGCAGGACGGTCGCATCCTGCACGTCGGAGATCGCCGCTGGGTGCTTGACGCGCTCGATGCGCGGGGAGCGGGCTACCGGGAGGAGCGGTGGGACGGGGTGCTCGCCCCCGGGCTCGTGAACGCGCACACGCACCTGCAGTACACGCGTATGGCCGAGGTCGCCGCCCACCGATACCGCGGGTTCGACGACTGGGGAGACGCGTTCGACGAGGTCTACGAGCGCGGCGGGCACGACTGGGCCGAGGCCGCGGCGGAGGGGGCCCGGCTCTCGCTCGCCTCCGGCGTCACGGCGGCAGCGGATGTCGTGACCGACCAGGCGGCGCTCAGCGCCCTGCACGACGCCGGGATGCACGGCATCGCCTACTGGGAGGTCTACGGCAAGAGCAACGCCGACTGGAACGCCGAGGCGCGCGAGGAGGTGCGCGAGCAGATCCGGAGCATTCCCACGCCTCCGGGCGCCGGAGTCTCGCCGCACGCGCCCTACTCGCTCGAGGTACAGCCGCTGCTCGACATCCCCGACATCGTCCGCGAGGAGGGGCTGCGCCTGCACATCCACCTCGCCGAGGCGCACATGGAGCGGGAGTTCGACGGGATCGACGGTTACGCCGGACCGGCCGGGCACGGCGAGTGGCCGGAGTTGGAGGCGGACAGCTTTCGGGCGCTCCGCTCGCACGGCATCGGCGTCTCCTCGACCCAGTTCGTCGACCACCTCGGGGTGCTCGGTCCCGACTGCCACATCGCGCACGGCGTCTACGTGAGCGCCGAGGATCGGGCCCTGCTGCGCGCCCGCGGAACGAGCGTCGCGCTCTGCCCCCGCTCGAACGAGGTGATCGGGCTCGACATGCCGCCCGTGGCGGCCTACCTGAAGGAGGGCAACCTCATCGCGGTGGGCACCGACTCGCTCTCCTCCTCGCCCTCGCTCGACCTGCTCGCCGATGTCGCGAAGCTGTACCGGGTCGCGCGTGAGCAGGGGTATCGCGGTGCTGATCTCCATCAGCGGCTGTTCAGCGCGGCGACGCTCGGGGGCGCCGCCGCACTCGGACTGCACGTCGGCAAGCGGCGCATCGGGCAGCTCGGCGTGGGGGCGGTCGCGGATCTCGCCTTCTTCGAGGTGCAGACCGCGAATCCCGACGCCGCGCTCGCGGAGCTCGTCGAGGACGGCGAGGGTCGCGCCCGTCGAACGATCGTCGCCGGCGTGGAGAAGCATCGCAGCTGACCGGCGCTATCGCGGTGCGCGAAAGCGCGGCGGCGCCTACTGCACCTCGTAGCTCTCCCGCTCGATATCGAGGTGCATCCATGATGCGACCTGCTGCACCGAGCGGCTCCGTTTGATACGATCGAGCGCCTCTCGCAGCGTATGGAGGGACGGCGCGGAGAGCGTGGCGATGAGATCGAAGTGCCCGATGGTGAGCGCCCCGAATTCGACGGCGGGATCGGACTGCAGGTCTGTCACGAGCGCTTCGAGACAGCCCGGGTCGCCGAGCGTGTTGATGCCGATGCCCGCCACGAAACTGCGTCTGGTATCGAGACGGTGGGAGACGCAGGTGATGCGGAGCATCCCGCTGTCGATCAGCCGGGTCACCCGTGTGCGTACGGCACCGATCGAGAGACCGACCCGAGCGCTGAGCTGCCGGTACGGAAGGCGGCCGTCCGTGCGGAGGAGATCCACGAGCCGGCGGTCGACGGAGTCGAGCGGAGGGAAATCCGCGGCGGCGAGATCGGCGTCGATGCCGAATCGACTCACGAATGAGCGCGTGTGAACCGACGCGCGCGTCGTCCGAACCCCAGGAATGCTCCGGATGGCGCGGAGCGCGTCGTCGAGAAGCTCCCGGTCGCGAGCGCCGATCTCGACGGTGATGTCGTGATCGCCCGCGACCGCCGAGACGAGAGGGACATCGGGCATCGCGCACAGCTGCCGCGTCACCGGCGCGGTGGATCCCTCGACCCACAGCAGCAGGTGGCAGTAGTGCCGGATGCCGAGCAGCGCCGGATGCACGTTCGCCTCGAACCGGAGGCTCCCGTCCTCGATGAGCGAGTGCATGCGCTCGTCGATCCGATGTCGCGGCACCCCCAGCCGGCGGGAGATCTCGCTGACCGGAAGCCGGCCATTATCCCGGAGTGTCGCGAGCAGGCTCTCGTCGAGACTCATAACGTCCCCTTCGATATCTTTTCGTTACACTGCCAAATGTTTCATGGATTCGAAAATAGTTGATCGATGGGCGGGGTTGCTGGCAACTCTCTCTGTGCAGGTCTCGCAGTATCCCTAGATTTTACTGCAATCCACCGTCGGTGGGTAAATTGTTTCAATTCCTCTTGCCGAGTTGACAGTAATCTGAGGTCGTCGCCGACTTCCGCCGCTGCAGCCGGGTGGCCGGGCGGCACCAACCTGAAGGAGCGTTATGGAAGCGGAAGCCGGAACCCCCGCCCTGCTCGAAGCGACCGACCTGCACAAGAGCTACGGATCCAAGCAGGTCCTCACGGGCGTCACGCTCTCCATCCGACGCGGTCAGGTGAAAGCCATGCTCGGGCCGAGCGGGTCGGGGAAGTCGACTGCGCTGCGGCTCATCAATCTCCTCGAGCGAGCCGACAAGGGAACGATCACGCTCGACGGCGAGAGCCTGGGAACCGTTGCTCGCGGCGGGCGCGAGGTGCCGGCATCGGAGCGCGTCCTGGCGAAGCAGCGTCAGGAGGTGGGCATGGTGTTCCAGCACTTCAACCTGTTCCCGCACCTGACCGCGGTGCGCAATGTGATGAGCGGCCTCACCACCGTCCGCAGGATCTCGCGCGCCGAAGCACGGGAGAGGGCTATGGCGATGCTCGAGCGCGTCGGGCTCGGACAGTTCGCGGACTCCTATCCCGCGGAGCTCTCGGGCGGTCAGCAGCAGCGGGTCGCGATCGCACGGGCACTCGTGATGGAGCCGAAGCTCATGCTGTTCGACGAGCCGACCTCGGCGCTCGATCCCGAACTGGTGGGCGAGGTGCTGCGCGTGATGGAGAGCCTCGCGCGAGACGGCATGACGATGCTCGTGGTCACGCACGAGACGAGCTTCGCGCGGAGAGTGGCCGATGAGGTGATGCTCTTCGACTCCGGTGCGATCGTCGAGCAGCAGCCGCCCGAGCTGTTCTTCGAGAATCCCCTGCACGAGCGCACGAAGGAGTTTCTCCGCCATGTCCACTGACGAGCCCGGTTCCGGGGCGCGTTCGACAGTGCCTTCGGAATACGTCACCTGTCGGCCGGAGCACATCGACGACGCCCACGTGTACGTGCAACGCCACGGACTCGCCGGCATCGAGGTGTTCATGCACGATCTCGTGCCGCGCACCGAACCCCTGTTCGGCGGCGAATCGGACCGCCGTGCGCTGACCGCGCGACTGCGCGCCGCCCACGTCGGGCGAGTCCACTGCTCCTATTGGGGCTCGCCGACGGCGTTCGTGGCGAACGTCGGCTTCCGGGAGCTCGCGGAGCAGTTCGAGAGCGCCGCGCTCCTCCGGGAGTACTACGGAGACGTCTCAGGACGACACATGTTCGCGAGGTGGTGCGACGAGTACGAGCTTGCGAGAGACCTGGGAGCGCGAGCGTTCGTCTTCCACCTCATCGACTACCAGCACGTCGACGGCGCGTGGGAGTTCGCCGTCTCGCGCGAGACGGTGCTGGACGCGATGGTCGTCCTCGTGCAGCGGCTGCTGCGCGAGCTCGAGGACCGGAGCCTGCTCGATACCGGCTCGCCGGTGATCGAGCTCGAGAACGCGGGGTGGGGTCTCGAGTTCGGAGCGCAGACGGCGGACGACTTCGTCTCGATCCTCGAGCGGGTGCACGACCGATTCGACCGAGTGCGGGTGGGGTGGGATCTCAACCACCTCTTGCACGCGACGGGCCTGCGCGAGGGCCGCGGAGTGTTCCTGCTGCCGGAATCCGAGATCACTCCCGCGATGCGGCACCTCGAGGAGCGGGCCGCGGGGGATCTCGGAGAGCTCTCCCACGCCTGGATCCGCCAGAACGTCCTCGATCCTCGGCTCGCCCGTCTCCTGTCGGCGCTGCATCTTTCCGATTGCACGCCGAAGCCCGAGGAGTACTTCCGCAACGGCAAGCTGCAGGGCCCCCACTGGGTCGAGGGCGACCGGGTCCGCCAGGGCGAGGAGGGGCTTCGAATCGTGCTCGAGCACTACGACAACCACGTCGTCCTCGGCGATGGCGTGCTCGACCCCGCCGCGATCCGCGACCTGATCGCGGATCACGGACGCGGAGACGATCTGATGTTGCTGCACGAACTCAAGAACGCACCGGACCTCTGGAGCGAGGTATCGCGGCAACGACAGAGGCTCCGGCCCTGACACGCACGACGCACCGACCTGTTTGAAACCTGTTCCATATCGAAGGAGATATCCATGCAGAATCGTTCGAAGACTCTCGGGGCGCTCGCCGCGGCGTCGCTGCTCGGCCTCTGCGGCCTCACGGCGTGCGGGTCCGGGGATGCCGCCGGTGCCGACGGCGACGCGGCGTCGGGGCCCGCCGGCCTCAGTGCACCGGGTGTGCTCAACCTCTGCGTCGCGCTCAGCTACGAACCGCTCGAGTACTACGAGAACGGCACGAGCGGCGAGGTGATCGGGTGGGACGTCGACGGCGCCCGCGCGCTCGGCGACCTGTGGGGCGTCGAGACCAAGGTCAACGTGATGAACTTCGACGGGCTGATCCCGGGCCTGCAGTCGGGCAAGTGCGATCTCGTGTGGTCGGGGATGTACGTCAACGAAGACCGGCTGCAGGTGACGGACGCGGTCCCCGTGCTGCGCACCGGCACGGAGGTCGTCCTGACCGAGGAAGTCGCCGCCGAGGTGGACGAGCCGCTGGACCTCTGCGGTCTGAGCCTCGCCGCGCAGACCGCGACGGAGGACGAGGCGCACGTGAAGGCTCTGAGCGCCGAGTGCGTCGAGGCCGGCCGGCCCGAGATCGGCGTCACCGGCTATCCCGGATCCGTCGATGCGATCCCCGCGATCCGCAGCGGCAAGCTCGACGGACTCGCCGACACGACGGTGCTGGCGGCGACCATCGGAGCGAAGAACGACGACCTCGTTCCCATTCACGGGCTGTTCCCCGCCGACTACTGGTTCGGAGCGTTCACCGACAAGGGCAGCGAACTCTCCCCGGCGGTCGAGAAGGGGCTGCACGAGCTCATCGAGAACGGCACGCTCGAGAAGCTGGCCGAAGAGTACGGGCTGAACCCCGAGGATGTCGCAGAGGTCGACACGAAGGCGATCTAGGCCGTCCGACTCCCGGCTTCGGCGGGGAGCACGACTCGAATGAGGTGGGTATGAGATTCGATCCTGCAGTCTTCTGGGAGCAGATGACCTCGCCGGTGTATCTGCACGGCGCGATCGTGGCGCTGCTCGTGGCCCTCGGGAGCCTCGTGCTGGCCGTCCTGATCGGTCGCCGCAGGCCGCACGTCAGCTCGCCTCCCGCGCCAGGCGTCGCCTCCGCGAGCATGAGGGACC
>JAPSIU010000034.1 GCA_031178565.1 Leucobacter sp.
CCGGAGACGGACGAGGCCGTCGTCGCCACGGCCTTCGCGCTCGCGAGGATGTAGTAGTCGGGCGGATCCGCCTGCACGACGAGATCGACGTCGTCCACGTGGATCCCGCGGGCCGCCACGTCGGTTGCGACGAGCACCGGCGCCTTCCCGGACGCGAAGCGCTCGAGGTTCCGCTCGCGCTTCCCCTGATTCAGATCCCCGTGCAGCAGCGCCGCGCGGATCCCCTCCTCGGCGAGCATCTCCGCGATCCGATCCGCGTAGGCGCGGGTCCGGCAGAACACCAGGATCCGGCCGCCGCTCGCGGCGAGTTCGGTGAGGACGCGGTCCTTGTCCTCGCGGAGCACGACGAACACGCGATGCTCGACGGGAACGGTCGCCCGCGCCTCCTCCGCCTCGTGCACCGCGGGATTCTTCAGGAACTCGCCGACGATCTGGGACACTCCGCTGTCGAGGGTCGCGGAGAACAGCAGGCGCTGCCCTCCCCGGGCCGTCTCCCGCAGGATGCGCTGCACCGGCTCGAGAAAACCGAGCTCGCACATGTGATCGGCCTCGTCGATCACGGAGACGAGCACCTCGCGCAGGTCGAGACGCCTCCTGTCGACCAGATCCTGCACGCGACCGGGTGTGCCGATCACGATGTCGACGCCCCGCTCCAGGGCGTGCACCTGCGGATCGAGCGGGACGCCTCCGACGAGCTGCGCCGTGTAGAAGCCCACCGAACGGGCGATGGGTTGGATCGTCCGATCGATCTGCAGCGCCAGCTCACGAGTGGGAGCGAGGATCAGCGCCTTCGGCTTCCGCGCAGCCTGCTTCGGAGAACGCACCCGCTCTCCGCGGCGCGGCTGCTCCTTCCGCTGCGACGGATCGCCGGCGAACGCTCCCTGCGCCTTCAGCAGGAGGAGGCGCTCGACGAGCGCTGCGCCGAAAGCGATCGTCTTCCCGGAGCCCGTGCGAGCTCGGCCGAGCACATCGCGCCCCTGCAGCGCGTCCGGGATCGTCGCGGCCTGGATCGGGAACGGTCTCTCCGCTCCCAGCTCTGCGAGCGTGCGCACGATGTTGCCGCCGAGACCGAGATCGCCGAAGTCGAGGCCGACGACGTCCTCGGCCGTCGTGCGTTTCGCCTCGAGCCGGGTCAGCACGACCTCCGGCTCCGGCGCGCTGCGCTCTCGATTCTTCCGAGCTTCGTTCCCCCGGACGTCGTCGTTCACCGCGTCGCCGCTCCCATCGAAGGTGTACACCCGCGCGCCTCGTCGTTCACCCGCTGACTCACTCCGCCGCGCATCGCTCCGTTCGACGGAGTCGCCCGCTCGCCCACCGCCGTTCCGCTTGGGCTTGCGGCCGCGCGTCGGCTCGTAGTTCGCGGGCGGCTTGTATCCCCGTCGACGCTTCTGTGCCATCGCTACTCGCTTCCGCGGGACGCGCCGGTCCCGGGCTCGGTGTCGGACTCTTCTGATTCGGAATCGGCGCCGGATCCCGCCTCGATCTCCTCGTCGACCTCCTGGGTCGCCTGCCACATGAGCTGTTCCCAATCGAGTTCCCCCGTGACCGGAGGTGGAGACCCGACCGTCGGCTCCGCGGGCTCGGAGTCCGGTTCGGGATCGGGATCCGGAACCGGCTCAGGTTCGGGATCCGGCTCGGGTTCGGGATCAGGATCCGGAACCGGCTCGGGCTCGGGAACCGGCTCAGGTTCGGGATCCGGCTCGGGAACCAGCTCCGGCTCCGGCTCGGGCTCCGATTCGGTCTCGAGTTCGGGCTCCGGCTCGACATCGAAGGTCGGCACGGGCTCCGACGGCTGAACGTCGGTCTCTGCGCCGTCGTCGGGCTCCAGTGGATCGTCCCCGTCGACGAATCCGAGGTCGGCGAGCACGAGGGAGATGTCCTCCTCCGGCTCCGTCCCCGGAATCTCGTCCGATGCCCGCGTCCTCCGATTCGCCACCTCCGGCGCCGAGAGACCGACGCGCATGAGCTCGTCGAGAATCGCGTTCCGAACGCCGATGTCGGCCTGCTCGACGTGTCCCGTCCGCGACATGAATCCGGAATCGATGGGAGCCGGCAGGGGCGCCGAGATCGGCGGAGGCGCGGGAACCGGATCCGGTTCGGAACCGGAGGCGACGGGCGCAGCGGACGCCGCGGCGGCCTGAGCTGCCGAGGCCGGCACGGGAACGGCGAGTGAGACCGGAGCCCCTCCGGGCAGCACCGGACCTCCGCCGAAGGGGGGACGAGATCCGCGCGGAACACGCGCGGATCGTCTGCGCTTCGGGCCGTGTCCGCCCGCGCGACGCCTCTCGACCGCGTAGTACAGGGTCGGCAGCACGATGAGCGTCAGAGCCGTCGAGGAGATCAGTCCGCCGATCACCACGACCGCGAGCGGCTGAGAGATGAACCCGCCCTTCCCCGTGATCCCGAGCGCCATGGGCGTCAGCGCGAGGATCGTCGCCAACGCCGTCATCACGATGGGGCGCAGACGCTGCAGCGCACCGTGCAGCACCGCATCGATCAGGGTATCCCCTCGCTCGCGATACTGGTTGACGAGGTCGATGAGCACGATCGCGTTGGTGACGACGATCCCGATGAGCATCAGGACGCCGATGAGGGACGCCACGCCGAGCGGGATCCCCGTGACGATGAGCAGCAGCAGCGCGCCCGTCGCCGCGAACGGCACCGATACCAGCAGCAGCAGGGGCTGCAGGAGGCTGCGGAAGGTCGCGACCATCACCACGTAGACGATGAGGATCGCCGCGAGCAGGGCGATGCCGAGCTGCTGGAACGCCTCCGCCTGCTGGGACATGACGCCTCCGATGCTCGCGTTCGCGCCCGCCGGAAGATCCGCGGATTCGAGCGCGGCGTCCACCGAGCCGCCGGCGGTGCCGAGATCGTCTCCCTCGGGGAGCGCGGAGACGGTCACCATGCGAACGCCGTCTTCGGCGCGAACCGTCACGGGGCCGTCGGCGACCTCGACGGCCGCGAGCGAGTCCAGCCGCTGCGCGCCGACAGCGGTCTGAATCGGAAGCGCGGCCACCCCCGCCTGATCCGCGGGCGCGACACCCGTCGCGAGGTACACCGCGACCGTATCGGCGTCCATCGTGATCTGCCCGATCTGCTGCGGCTGCATCTGCTGCGCGACCTGGCCCGCCACGCCGGCCTCGCTGAGTCCGGCGGCGGCCGCGGCGCCGCGGTCGACGGTGATCCGCAGGAAGGGACGGGACTTCGCGAGATCGCTCTCCACCTGCGTGAGACCGTCCTGTTCGCTCAGTTCGGCGAGCACGATGTCACTCGCCTCGGCGAGCGTGGCCTGATCGGGAGCTGTGATGTTGACCTCGATCGCACTCGACGAGGTCACCCCTCCGTCGGACTGCCCGAGCGAGAACTCCCCCGCATCATCCAGGGTGTCGACCGCTGCACGGATCCGGTCCTGCACCTCGGCCTGGTCGGCATCGGGATCCGTGGTGATCGCGTAGCTCACCGTGCCGTCGCCGCCACCGCCGAAGATGGCGCTCATGCCGCTCCCCGCGTCGCCCACCGTGACCTGAACGGTGTCGACGGCCGCCACCTCGGCGAGCGCCTCCTCGACCCGCTCCGCCTGCGCGAGCTGAGCCTCCAGGCTCGTGCCAGGTTCGAGCGCCTGGATCAGGCCGACCGAGTTCTGCTCGTCCGAGCCCATGAAGTTCGTCTTCATCAGCGGGCTCGCCGCGATGGTCAAGCCGAAGACGAGTCCGGCGATGAGGAGCGTGATCGCGGGGCGCTGCAGCGTCCACTCGATGATCGGCCGGTATCCGCGCTGCAGGGCTGTCGCGGGCCCGGACGTGCTCTCGCGAGGGACGGTCTCCGTCGGGGCCGGCGCGACCCGAGCCTCGGCGGCAACCGCGGCGGGCGCCTCAGGGGACGCTCGCCGACGTCGTCCGAGGCGCCAAGACCCACCGCGTTCGGGTCGCAGGAACCAGTGCGCGAGCACGGGCACGATCGTGAGTGAGACGAGCAGTGAAGCCGCGAGCGCGATGGTGACGGTGAACGCGAACGGCCTGAAGAGCTCCCCGACCATGCCGTCGACGAAGGCCATCGGCAGGAACACCGCGACGGTCGTGACGGTGGACGCCGTGATCGCACCGGCCACCTCGCGCACGGCGCGCACGATGGTCGCAGCCCGCTCGGAACCGGCGACGAGATGCCGCTTGATGTTCTCGATCACCACGATGGAGTCGTCGACCACACGGCCGATCGAGATCGTCAGCGCGCCGAGCGTGAGCATGTTGAGCGTGTAGTCGGCGAAGTTCAGCCCGATGAAGGTGAGCAGCACCGATGTCGGGATCGAGATCGCGGTGACGAGCGTCGCGCGGACCGACATCAGGAAGACCAGGATCACCAGCACCGCGAAGACGAGGCCGAGCAGGCCCTCGGTGGTGAGCGTCTCGATCGACTGCTCCACGTACGGGGCCTGGTCGAACACCACGCTCAACCGGGCGCCGCCGAGCTGATCCGCCAGCTCGTCGAGTTTCTCCTGCACCGCGTGCGACACGTCGACGGTGTTCGCGGCGGACATCTTCGTGACGGCGATCGTCAGAGCGGGCTCGCCGTCGATCCTCGAGATGCTCTGCTCCGGATCCGATTCCAGACGGACCTCGGCCACGTCGCCGATCGTGAGGACCACGGGCGCCGCCCCCGGCGGTTCCGGGGAGAATCCCGGTTCCCGCAGGAGTTCCTCCTGCTGCGCGGCGATCTCGGCCGCGCTGCGGGCGAGAGGCAGCGCGGCGACCTCCTCGACGGAGCCCACCTCCGAGCCGGCCTGTACCGCGAGCGTGCGGTCCCCCTCCGTGACGGTGCCCGCGGCGATCAGCACCCCGCTCTGCTGGAGCGCATCCGTGATCGTCTGAGCCGAGAGCCCCTGCGCCGCAAGCGCCTCGATGTTCGGCACGACCGTGATCCGGTCCCCTCTCGCGCCCGTGAGCTGCGCCTCGCGCACGCCCTCGAGGTCGCTGAGCTCGGGGATCGCGACGCGTTCGACGAGCTGCGCCGTCTGCTCCGGCGTCTCGCCGTCCGCCGGCGTCACCGCGATCTGGATCACCGGGAAGTCGTCGATGCTGCCGGAGAGCACCTGCGTGTCCGCCTCTTCGGGAAGCATCTGCGAGATGCGGCTGATCGCGCGTTCGACCCGCTGCTCGGTCGCCGGGAGATCCACCCCGTAGGTGAACTCGGCGAGCACCATCGAGGTGCCGGTGCTCGACGTCGCGGAGGTGCTCTCCAGCTGCGGCACACCCCGCATCGCGGTCTCGATCGGACCGGAGACATCCTTGTTCACGACCTCGGGCGAGGCGCCCGGATAGCTGGTCACCACGGCGATCGCGGGGAACTGCACGGACGGCATGAGCTCCTGTTTGAGCGAGCCGAGGCCGATCAGTCCGAAGACCGCCGCGACGACCGTCACGAGCGCGATCAGAGCCCGATTCTTCAGGCTGAGCGCCGTGAGGATATGCATGGGGTTGATTATCCCACGCGGCTCGGACGCAGGACGGAGGCGGGAGCGGCCCGGGCGTGCGACGCCAGGGGCTGCGGGAGCCCCGCACCCCGTACCGCGCACAGGACCGCGCGCAAGATCGCAGCGCAGGAGATAATACAGAGATGCCGCTGTCTCGAAACCGACGCACTCTCGGCGCGGTGTCCCCCGCTGACTTCGAACGACTGGCCGGGCTCCGACGCATGCAGGCCATCGCACTCGGGCTGCTGCTGTTCATGGCCGTGCTGTTCGTGGTCTCGTTCGCCCTGCAGGACCGGTACCCCTGGCTCGCCTTCGTCCGCGCGGCGAGCGAGGGCGGCATGGTCGGCGCCCTGGCCGACTGGTTCGCGGTGACGGCCCTGTTCCGTTACCCGCTGGGCATCAGGATCCCGCACACGAACCTCATCTCCAACAAGAAGGACGACATCGGCGAGGGCCTCGGGTCCTTCATCGAGGAGAACTTTCTCGCCGACGACGTCGTGCACGACAAGCTCTCCCGCGTGAGCGGAGCACGACTCACCGGCGAGTGGCTGTCCCAGCGTCCGCACGCCGAGCAGGTGGGCGCGATGGTCGCGACCGCGGGGCTCGGGGTTCTGACGGTGCTCGACGACAACGATGTGCAGGACCTCATCGAGACGCTCGCGCGTCGGCACGTGATCGACCCCGAGTGGGGCCCGCTCCTCGGCCGCGCCACGGGTTCCTTCATCGAGGGCGGACATCACGAGGCGCTCGTCGACATCGCCGCCACGAGGCTCGGGGAGTGGCTCGTCGCGCACCCCTCCGCGTTCGACAGGGTCGCTTCCTCGCGCCTCCCCTCCTGGGTCCCGGGTGCGGTGGATCGTTTTCTCGACGACCGCCTGCACGCCGAGGCGGTCCGCTTCGTGAGCCGGGTGGCGGAGGAACGCGACCATCCGCTCCGAGCCGCCATCACCCGCTTCCTCTCCGACCTCGCGAACGACCTGCAGGAGCAGGAGGCCCTGCAGCGGCAGCTGGAGGAGTTCAAGCACGAGGTCTTCGACAGCCCGCGGATCCGAGCGCTCGCCGCGAGCACCTGGCGCACGGCTCAGGCGGCGCTCGTGGAGATGCTCGAGGATCCGGAGAGCGAGCTCCGCCTCCGCATCGTCACCGCACTGCAGGACTTCGGGGGCAGACTGCTCGACGATTCGACGCTGCAGTACAAGATCGACGTGTGGGTGATGGGTGTGGTCGAGCATCTGGTGAGCAACTACCGGCACGACCTGGCGAGCGTCGTCGCGGAGACGGTGCAGCGCTGGGACTCTCGGGAGGCTGCGGAGAAGATCGAGCTGCAGGTCGGCAAGGACCTGCAGTTCATCCGCATCAACGGCACGATCGTCGGCTCGCTCGCGGGCCTCGTGATCTACACCTTCGCGACACTGGTGATCGCGCCCCTGGCGCCGTAGTCGCCGGATGGTCTCCGACCCGCGTCACTCCGCGTAGGCGACCGGCAGCAGCATGTCCTGCACCCGGTCGGCTCCGGCGGTGTGATCGGCGCGGGTCGCGATCGCGCACCGCGTCTCCCGACAATCCAGTCCCTCGACGACAGGTTCGGGAACCGTGATCCACGCGCTGAAGGTTCCGCGGTCGGCGTCCTCGTAGCCGCGCGTGGCGAATGCGCGCCACGCCCAGTCGTCCGTGATCCACACGCTCGACAGCGCCTCCTCGCCCGCCGCTCCGCCGGTCTGCGCCCCCTCCGGGATCCCGCCGAGGCACGGCGAGGGACGCTGGTCGGGCGAACCCGGGATCGCGCAGATCGCCACGTATATGCCGATAGCGGAATCAAAGCCGCCGCCCCGCACCGCGATGATGTCTCCCGGCACGAGGGCGTCGAGTCGAGCCGGGTCTCCCGCAGGTGTTTCAGCCGTGATCCGGCGCTCCCGCCCGTCCGCCCCACTCGCGGTCGCCTCCGAGACGAAGCGCTCCGGCACCTCCTGACCAGAGCTTCCCGCGCTCTGATGGGTCAGAATCGGGATCAGCACGGCGAGCGCTCCGGCGAGAACGAGGATCGCGACCACGAGAAGAACGAGGAGCACCAGCCGTCTGCGAGCGGGGCGAATGCGAGACGCGATCATGCCCTCATCGTAGTGGGGCGCGGCTCAAGCGACAGCGGCGATCATGCTAGAATCTGCTCCATACGTCTACTTGAATTGGTACCTGCCTCGCGGTGCTGCCCGCGAGGCCCGAATGTGTAAGGGGGTCACGCATGGGGCGCGGCCGTCAGAAGGCAAAGCACACCAAGGTCGCCAGGGAGCTGAAGTATTTCAGCCCCGACACGAACTACTCGGCGCTGGAACGGGAGCTCTCGGCGGAGGCTGAGCGCCGCGCCGCCGAGGACCCCTGGGCGGAGTACGCGAGCAAGTACAACGCCGAAGACGAGGACGAGGACTAGGACTAGCCTCGATTCCGACGCTTACGGGAAGGCCCCCTCATCGCAGGGGGCCTTCCCGTATCCGCGGAACCGCCGGCGGTCAGCGCCCCTGCGCGGCCACCGCCGCGGCACCAGCCGCGGCCGCCTCGGGATCCAGGTATCGCCCGGCGCCCGCGGCCGTGCCGTCCGCTTCGATCTCGTAGACGAGCGGCATGCCGGTCGGGATGTTCAGACCCGCGATGTCCTCGTCCGAGATCCCGTCGAGGTGCTTCACGAGCGCGCGCAGAGAGTTGCCGTGCGCCGTGACGAGCACCGTGCGGCCGGAGTTCAGATCGGAGAGGATCTCGTTCTCCCAGTAGGGGATGAGGCGCTCGATGACATCCTTCAGGCACTCGGTCCGAGGCTGCTCGCCGTCGATATCGGCGTATCGGAGGTCGTTCGCCTGCGACCACTCGCTCGCGTCGTCGAGCATCGGGGGCGGCGTGTCGAAGGATCGACGCCACTCCATGAACTGCTCCTCGCCGTACTTCTGCAGCGTCTCCGCCTTGTCGAGCCCCTGCAGCGCTCCGTAGTGGCGCTCGTTGAGACGCCACGAGCGGCGGACCGGGATCCAGAGCCGGTCGGCGCTCTCGAGCGCGAGATGCGCGGTCTGGATCGCTCGACTCAGCACCGAGGTGTGCAGCACGTCGGGCAGGAGACCGGCCTCCGCGAGCAGCTCTCCGGCGCGCGCGGCTTCTCCGCGCCCCTGTTCCGTGAGCCGCACGTCGACCCATCCGGTGAAGAGGTTCTTCTGGTTCCACTCGCTCTGGCCGTGGCGGAGCAGGATCAGCGTGTTCGTCATGCCCCTCAGTTTAGTAGGCGCTTGAGGCGCGGAACGTTGCGGGTCGCTCCCGCGTCTCCGGGAACGACGACCTCCTGCGCGGCCGCGATCACCTCGGTGATCGCACCCGTCGGATCGGCGCCCTCCGCTCCGCCGCGCACCTCGAGCGCCGCGTCCTCGGGCACGGAGCGCTTGAGCAGCGCGAGCGCGATGCCGCCCCACTCGTAGTGCAGCGCGACCCGGGTCAGCCGGCCGACGGGACGGGCCGCGGGATCCGCAGCTCCGCCATCCCGGTACACGAGGGCGCCGGGCACCGGCAGCTCGCCTGCCGAGCCGTCGAGGTGCAGCAGCGTGAGCCTGCGCGGCGGGTGCCCGAGGTTGTGCACCTTGGCGACGGTCTCCTGCCCCCGATAGCAGCCCTTGGTCAGGTGCACGGCCGTGCGCAGCCAGTCGAACTCGTGCGGGATCGCGCGCTCATCGACGTCGCCG
The DNA here is from genome assembly GCA_031178565.1 of Leucobacter sp. Lineage (GTDB taxonomy): Bacteria > Actinomycetota > Actinomycetes > Actinomycetales > Microbacteriaceae > Leucobacter. The sequence goes on from JAPSIU010000034.1 coordinate 9,184, forward strand.
TGCTGCGCCGGACGCCAGGCGCGGACCTCGAGAGCGTCGAGCGCGAGCAGACCGGCGGCCCGCATCGTCCCCGAGCGCACCAGCCCGGCGACCGCCGGCAGATCCTCGCGGGAGAACACGAACTGCGACACCGACCAGCCGCTCGCAGCGTGGTCGCCGCGGGCGTACTGCACTCCCCCCGGCAAGACCTCGGCCCAGGGGTCCCGCCACTCGGCTCTCGGCGCAGGCGATCCCTCGCGGAGCATCGCAGCGGCGTCTCCCTCGAAGGCGAGAATGGCGGCGAACCCCGCCGAGACGTCCTCGACCTCGACGCGCAGGGCGAATCGCATCCGATTCAGGAACGCGACGAGCCGGTCGGCCGCGCCCTCGTCGACCAGCAGCCAGCACCGCTCGCCGTCGTCGACCACCCGCATGGCGCACTCGATGCGGCCGTTGGGATCCAGCAGCAGCGTCTCCGTGCTCTCTCCGGGTCGCAGGCCGGTCAGCTGCTGGCTGGTCATGGAGTTCAGCCAGCTCAGACGGTCCTCGCCGGCGACTGCGACGATGCCCCGGTGCGAGAGATCGACGACGGCGCGGCCCGACTCGAGCGCGCGCTGCTCGGGCAGCGGCTCGCCGTAGTGGGCGGCCACGCCGAGCCCCTCCGCGGCGACGGCGCCGGGAAGCTCGAGGAACAGATTCACGCTCACCCCTGACGCAGCATCGGGGAATCGGCAGGCACCGGTCCCGGTGACTAGCGCTGCCCCTTGAAGAGCTTGTAGATGACGGTGCCCGAGACCCACGCGATCGCCAGCGACGCGAGGCCGAGGAGTCCCAGGAAGAAGAGTTCAAGCGCGAGAAGCATGTCGCAAGTCTAGCAACTTCCCGCGACCGCGTTGCGAGCCGGACCCCCGGAGTACCCGCGGAGCGCTACCGCAGAGCGTCGACGAACAACAGGCCGATCACGTCGATCACCGCGATGACGAGCACGGACCCCGCGACGCTGAAGGAGAGGCGGGTGATGAAGCCGTCACGCTGAGCGGTGCCGATCTGCAGCGCGAAGGTGACGAGGGTGCTCGCGCCGATGGCGAAGACGAGCCAGGGGAATCGGTCCTCCGCCGGCACGAGGAACGTGACGAGCGCGCCGATCACCGCCGTCACCGCCCAGGCGATCACGAGGCGCGGGATGTGCCAGGAATGCGCATCCGGCATCTCGCGGGTCTCGGGATCGCTCACGGGTCCATCCTCCCATACGCGGGATCACGCCCCGGGGGCCTGGCCTGTGTAGAAGCCGTAGGTCGCGTCGGCGGAACGGGAGGCGGCCTCGCGGTCGGCGCCCGCCGCGACGTGGGCGGCCGCCCAGCCGTCCGCCGCCGCCCGCGCGAATGCCTTGCCCTCGTCGGAGAGCATCCAGGCCTCCGCCTCCGCGGGAGCGATCTCGCCCTCCTGCGCGCCGAGGTGCAGCGCGAGCCCGAGCAGTCCGTGGTCCCAGCCGACTCCCGTGGCTCCCGGTCCGAACGTGTCCCACATCTCGGCGGGCACGTCGGAGACGCGCGCCGAGTGCTCCAGCTCGAGACGCGTGCGATCCGCGCTCCGCGAGACGAGGCGCACGGTGACCCAGGACATATCGCCCCCGAACTCCCAGGTCACGCGATACTCGGCTGCGCCGTCGCTCGGCGGCTCGCACGCGAGGATTTCGCCGCCGGCGTTGCCCTCGAGCTGATAGCGGCCGCCGAGCCGGAGATCTCCCGCAACCGGCATGAACCACCGCGCGATGCGATCCGCGCTCGTCGTCGCCTCCCAGACGTGCTCTATACCCGCAGGGTACTCCTGAGCGATCGTCTGGATCCTCGTCGGCTCGCCGTCGACCTCCTCCGTGCGCACCCCGCGCGTTACCGCCTCGATCTGCCCTCGTACATCGACCATGGTCATACCCCTTCTCGTGGTGTCGTGGAACCGGCGGCGAGTCTGCGCTCGCGCTTCCCGCGCGCGAGTTCGGTGCCGAGTGCCGCGAGCGGGCCCTGCCAGAAGCGTTCGAACGGGCTCAGCCACTCGCCCGCCTCCCGCAGACCCCGGGGGTCGACGGCGTAGAGCCGCCTCGTTCCCTCGGGTCGGACGGAGGCGAAGCCGTGCTCTCGCAGCACCCGCAGATGCTGCGAGACCGCCGGCTGACTGATGCCGAACTCCTCGCCGATGACGGCCGTGATATCACCGGCCGCCTCCTCCCCGTCGAGGATGAGTTCGAGGATCCGTCGCCGAACGGGATCCCCGAGAACGTCGAACGCGTGCATGCATTCATGATTGCGCCGCACGTTATATAAGTCAAGGCTTATTTTAAGGTGGAACGCACCCTTCCCAACGAGACGCAACCCATTCGTAACGGATGTGAAACAGAGCTCGCAGTACGATTGCCTCGGGTCGAACGGACGGCGAAAGGAGCGGATCCATGCTGCTGCTCTGCCTCACCGACCGCGATCCCGCGGAAGCCCTTCCGGGGCTCGATCTCCTGCCCCACGAGGTGCGCACCTCTCCGCTGTCGCTCCGAGTGCCCGAGACCATGGCGTCGCGCTTCGATGCGATCCTCGTCGACGGAACGCTGGATCCGCGTCGCGCCCGCACCGCCTGCCTCGCGCTCGTGGACGGCACGCAGACCCCGCGCGTCGTCATCCTCGCCGAGCACGCGCTCACCGCACTGACGACGGAGTGGGGTGTCAGCGAACTGCTCCTGCCGGGCGCGAGTCCCGCCGAGATCGAGCTGCGCCTGCGCCTGATCGAGCGGCCCGCCGCCCCATCGGACGCTCCTCCGCCCGCGGTCCAGGCCGCGGGCGTCGTCATCGACGAGGCCAACTTCATCGCCCGCGTCTTCGGCCGCACCCTCGACCTCACCTACAAGGAGTTCGAGCTGCTGCACTTCCTCACCGGACATCCCGGTCGCGTCTTCACCCGCGACCAGCTCCTCAGCGAGGTCTGGGGCACCGACTACTTCGGGGGGACACGCACCGTCGACGTGCACGTGCGCCGCCTCCGCGCGAAGCTCGGCGAGCACGAGGGCCTCATCAGCACTGTCAGGGGCGTGGGATACGGTTTCGCGAGAGCCCGCTACGAAGACGAAGAGGAGAGCGACGGATGAACCGACTCGACGCGGTGGAGGCGCGGGGTGCCGCCGATCCACGATTCGGCGAGGCGCGGGCGGTCATCGCAGCCGCCGAAGCAGCCGACGGAGCATCGCCCGTCTCCGATCAGGCGATGCTCGCGGCGACTCAAGGTCTGCGGAGTCTGCTGTCGTTCACAGAGCCCACATCACCCGCCGAGTCCGTCGCGATCGGCGTCGTCGGCCAGGGGGAGGTCGACCTCGTGGTGCGACCCGACGCGCGCGGACGCGGGGTCGGCACGGCCGCCCTCGACGCCCTCCTCCGCCGGGAAGAAGGCGAGCTGAAGGCGTGGGCGCACGGCGAGAACCCGGCTGCGGAAGCGCTACTCCGCTCCGCGGGTTTCGCGCCGGTGCGCAGCCTGTTCCGCATGTCGCTCGATCCCGCGCTGCTCCCCCGCGACGGACGGGATCCGCTCGCCGTCCCGGCGCCGGAGGGCTTCGCGCTTCGCGCCTTCGATCCCGAGGAACCCGACGATGCGGACGCCTGGGTGCGGGTGAACGCGGCGGCGTTCGCGGAGCACCCCGAGCAGGGGCGGATCACCGACGCCGACTTCTCGCTCATGCGGGAGGAGGCGTGGTTCGATCCCGCGGATCTCATCCTGCTCGCGGACCTCGGAGCCGCGTCGGAGGGCAACGTGCTCGCCGGTTCGACCTGGATCAAGACGGTGCGCGAGGAGTCGGGCGTCGAGTGCGAGCTCTACGCCGTCGGCGTGCACCCCGACTACGCGGGCCGTGGACTCGGCCGCCTGCTGCTCGACGTCACCCTCGCGCGGATGGCCGAGCACGCTCCGGACAGGGTCACGCTCTACGTCGACGGGGACAACGAGCGGGCGGTGCGGATGTACGAAACCGCCGGGTTCACGGTCTGTTCACGCAGCCGGCAGTGGGCGCGGCCCGCCGCGACGCGGGCGAGTGCCAGAATGGACGCATGACCGAAGAAACGCGTGAACTCGTGACCGATCGGCCGGACCTGCCGGCCGATCGCTACATCGATCGCGAACTGAGCTGGCTGGCCTTCAACCAGCGCGTGCTCGAACTGGCCGAGGACCCGACCGTCCCGCTGCTCGAGCGCGCCAACTTCCTCGCGATCTTCGCCTCCAACCTCGACGAGTTCTTCATGGTCCGCGTCGCAGGCCTGAAACGACGCATCGTCACCGGCCTCGCAGTGCCCACGAACGTCGGCCGGGCTCCCAACGACGTGCTCGCCGACATCAACCGCACCGCCTACGAACTGCAGCTGCGGCACGCGCACTGCTTCCGCGAGCAGGTGCAGCCCGCGCTCGCGGAAGCCGGGATCCGCATCGTCGCCTGGGATCAGCTCGACGATGCCGATCACGAGATCCTGAACCACTACTACGAGCAGCACATCTATCCCGTGCTCATGCCGCTCGCCGTGGATCCGGGCCACCCCTTCCCGTACATCTCAGGACGCGCGCTCAACCTCTCGATCCGAGTGCGCAACCCGAACACCGACAAGGTGGAGTTCGCGAGGCTCAAGGTACCGCAGATGATCCCGCGCTACGTCCGCGTGGATCGCCGCGAGAGCGTCGACGACGTGCGCTTCATCCCGCTCGAGGAGCTCATCGCGAACCAGCTCGACGGGCTCTTCCCGGGCATGGAGGTCATCGACCACCACGTCTTCCGGGTGACGCGCAACGAGGACGTCGATATCGAGGAGGACGAGACCGAGAATCTCATCCAGGCGCTCGAGAAGGAGCTGCTGCGGCGACGCTTCGGGCCTCCGATCCGCCTCGAGATCTCCGACGACATGGACGAGGCGACGCTCGAACTCCTCGTGCGGGAGTTCGACATCGACGAGCAGCAGGTGTACACACTCCCGGCTCCGCTCGACCTGGGCGGCCTGTTCGCGCTGACCCGCCTCTCGCGGCCCGATCTCAAATTCAAGCCGCACATCCCCGTCACGCACCCGCAGTTCCGCACCAACTCCCCGAGCGAGAAGCCCGACACGTTCGCCGCGATCGCTCGCCGGGAGGTGCTCGTGCACCACCCGTACGAATCGTTCGCGACGAGCGTGCAGGCGTTCGTCGAGCAGGCGGCCACCGACCCCGACGTGCTCGCCATCAAGCAGACCCTCTACCGTACCTCCGGCGACAGCCCGATCGTGGCCTCGCTCATCAAGGCCGCCGAGGCCGGCAAGCAGGTGCTCGCGCTCGTCGAGGTGAAGGCGCGCTTCGACGAGGAGGCCAACATCACCTGGGCCCGCAAGCTCGAACAGGCCGGCGTGCACGTGGTCTACGGGCTCGTCGGTCTGAAGACGCACTGCAAGCTGGTGCAGGTGATCCGCGACGAGGGCGGCCGCCTCGCGCACTACTGCCACATCGGCACCGGCAACTACAATCCCAAGACCAGTCGCATCTATGAGGATTTCGGGCTCTTCACGTCCTCCCCCGAGGTGGGGCGCGACGTCACCAAGCTGTTCAACGTGCTCTCGGGCTACGCGATCGAGACCGATTACGACCGTCTGCTCGTCGCTCCGCTGCAACTGCGCAGCGGCCTGCTGGAGCGCATCGAGCGCGAGGCCGAGCACGCCAGAGCGGGCCGGCCGAGCGGGATCAAGCTCAAGGCCAACTCCATGGTGGACGAGACGATCATCGACGCGCTCTACGTGGCCGGTCAGGCGGGCGTGCCGATCGAGGTGTGGGTGCGCGGGATCTGCTCGATCCGCGCGGGTGTGCCCGGCCTCTCGGAGAACATCCGCGTGCGCTCGGTCCTCGGACGCTATCTGGAGCACTCCCGGATCTACGCGTTCGAGAACAACGGCGAACGAGAGGTCTTCATCGGCAGCGCGGATCTCATGCACCGGAACCTCGATCGCCGCATCGAGGTGCTCGTGCAGCTCTCGGACCGCGAGCATCTCGCCCGCATCGATCGCTTCTTCGCGTTCGCCTTCAGCGACGACGTCTCGTCGTGGCGCATGCTGCCGGATGGCACCTGGCAGCGCCGCGTCGTCGGCGAGGACGGCGAGCCCCTGCCGGACCTCCAGGACCTCGTCATGATCGACCGCACCGAGGCACGGGCGCGGAGAGCGCGGTGAGCGCGGCGCCCTCGAAGAGGGCATCCGGCAAGGAGATCCTCGCCGCCGGCACGGTGTGCTGGCGGCGCGTGTACGACGAGCACGGCGACCCCCGGATCATGGTGCTGCTCATCCATCGCACCAAGCAGCGCGACGTCTCCTTCCCGAAGGGGAAACTCGACCCGGGCGAGAGCATGCCTCAGGCCGCCGTTCGCGAGACGCTCGAGGAGACGGGACTCGCCGTCTCGATCGGGCCCAATCTCGGCACGATCCACTATTCCATCGGCGACGGCCACACCAAGACGGTGCAGTACTGGGCCGCCGAGGTCACCGAGAAGGCGGCTCTCGCGTCGACGTTCACGCCCAACGGCGAGGTGCAAGCGCTCGAGTGGGTGCCGCTGGAGAATGCTCGGAAGCGGCTCAGCTACAAGGCCGACCGCGAACTGTTCGATGTCTTCCTGCGTCTCGC
>JAPSIU010000280.1 GCA_031178565.1 Leucobacter sp.
GGGGGGGGGGCCCGCCCCCCCCGCGACCGAGGTCGAATGGCTCAAGTGGGGGTTCACCGCGGCAGCGATCCTCGGCCTGGCCTCGGTCGTACTGCCGGGCATGCGGGCCTTCGGCGAGCATCGCGCGATGCGCCGCACCTGGCAGGCGGGGGAGTACACCGCGTCCCGCCGCGCGTCGGCGAACAGCCGCACGCTCTCGCTCAAGGCGATCGGTCTCGGCGGCTTCTCGCTCGTGATCATCACGATGGTGCTCTTCATCACGGTGAACAACGGCGCGGTGCGCGAGACGTTCTTCGACCTCGGGATCATCGCGCAGAGCTTCCAGCGCGTGCTGATGGCCTTCGGCATCAACGTGCTGATCGCGCTCGCGGCCGAGGTGCTGTCGCTGCTCTTCGGCCTGGGGCTGGCGCTGATCCGGCAGATGAAGGGCCCGGGCACCGGACCGCTGCGCGCCCTCGCGATCACGTACATCGACATCTTCCGAGGCCTCCCCGGCATCATCGTCATCTACCTCGTCTGCTTCGGCCTGCCGCTCACGGGGATCCCGGTGATCTCGGAGCAGAGCCTGCTGACCTACGCGATCATCGCGCTGACGCTGACCTACAGCGCGTACTGCGCCGAGCAGTTCCGGTCGGGTATCGAGGCCGTGCACCGCAGCCAGATGGCGGCGGCGCTCTCCCTGGGGCTCACCTCCGGATCGGCGACCCGCAAGGTCGTGCTGCCGCAGGTGGCGCGCACCATCGCGGCTCCGATGCTCAGCAACTTCATCGGCCTGCAGAAGGACACCGCCCTCGTCTACGTGGTCGGCATCATGGAGGCGTTCACGCAGGCGAAGACCTTCTCGGTGACCTACTACAATCTGTCGTCGGTCACCGTGGTCTGCCTGCTCTTCATCCTCATCACGATCCCGCAGACCCGGCTCGTGGACTACATCCTGGCGAAGCAGGATCGAAAGGCCAGGGGGTAATCATGACCAGTGACGCTTTCATCGAATACCGAGGTGTCTCGAAGGCCTACGGCGAGACCCGAGTGCTCAACGACATCGATCTCGCGGTCAAGAAGCACGAGGTGATCTGCCTCATCGGCGCCTCCGGCTCGGGCAAGTCGACGCTGCTCCGTGTGACGAACGGTCTCGAGGAGATCGCCGAGGGCGAGGTCGCGATCGAGGGCGACGTCGTCTCGGGACCCGGCGTGGACCTGGTGCAGCTGCGCCGCAGGATCGGCATGGTCTTCCAGAGCTACAACCTGTTCCCGCACATGTCGGTGCTGAAGAACTGCATCCTCACTCCCGTCGAGACCGGCCTGATGAGCCGCGCCGAGGCCGTCGACGCGGCGCGGCAGATGCTGGATCGGATCGGGCTGGGCGACAAGGCCGACTCGTATCCGGATCGGCTCTCGGGCGGCCAGCAGCAGCGCGTCGCGATCGCGCGGAGCCTGCTCATGCGGCCGAACGCGCTGCTGCTCGACGAGATCACCGCGGCCCTGGATCCGGAGCTCGTGATGGAGGTGCTCGATCTGGTGCGGGAGCTCGCCGAGACCGGCATGACGCTGATCCTCGCCACTCACGAGATGAGCTTCGCGCGGGAGGTGGCGGATCGCATCTGCTTCCTGCACCAGTCGCGCCTGCTCGAGGTCGGTCCCCCCGAGCAGCTCTTCGACGATCCGCGGGAGGAGGCGACCCGCCAGTTCCTGCGTCGCGTGAACGAGGCCGGCCGCATGCGCTAGGAGCGGAAGTGCGTCGTTCGCACGATGCGCTCCGTGCTCCGGATCACCGGCGCTCCCGGCACGCTCACCCGCCGAGCACGCAGAAATCCGCGGGGGTGCTCTGGAGGAACTCCGCCCCGTCGGCGCCGACGATGAGGGTGTTGATCCCCATCGTGAGGCCCGCGTGCTTCGGCAGGTAGAAGTTCGCCTCGTAGTTGAGCACCTCGTTCTCGAGGAAGACGGCGTCCTCGGGAGACGTCTCGTCGTAGACGAACTCGCCGACCCAGTCTGGTGGGAACGCGATACCGAGTTCGTAGCCGCCGACCCACCAGCGGTTCTCCCACAGCCCCTGGCCCTCGTAGTACTCCTGGAGGTGCTCGATCAGATCCTTCACGGGAGTGCCGGGGGAGAGGTGCTCGCGGACGATGTCGAGCGCCCCGAAGCTGCGGTCGATGTAGTCGCGAACCTCGGGGTGGGGCTCGCCCGCGGAGAAAGTACGTGCCATGTTCGCGTGATACCGGTGATAGACGCCGCTCACGTCGACGTTGACGATGTCGCCGGGCATGATCTTGCGGCGGGAGGCGAGGCCGTGCACGCAGGCGCTCTTCGCGCCCGACGCGACGGGCATCGTAATGCCCGGGTTCTCGCCGCCCGCCTTCGCCATCGCGTAGACGATCTCGGCGTACACGTCGAGTTCGCTGACCCCCGGAGCGATGGCGTCGCGAGCCGCGGTCATGCCGATGTCGGCGATCCGCTGGGCGGTCCTGACGTGCGCGAGTTCCTGGGGGCTCTTCACGCGACGCGCGGTGCGGACCGGGACGGTCGCGTCGACGACCCGCGCGTCGCAGGTTTCGAACGCGGCCTGCATGCGCTCGCTCTGCACGCGGTTGGGACGGTAGCTCGCGAGTTCGAACCCGACCACGGTGCCGGATCGGAGCCAGCCCGCGGCGCGCAGTTCGCGGACGATCGTGTCGAGGAGATCCTGCCCGTCCCCGCCGAGATGGATGATCTCGGATGCCGAGGTGATGCGGGTGAGGACGGCCTCGTCCTCGGTCTCGAAGTGCAGCCAGTGGTCGTGGTCGACGTGGATCGCGACACCGGAGTATGCGGGCCAGCGAGTGGAAGCCTGCCCGTGATACCACTCGGCCTGGTAACCGGTCGCCCAGCAGATCGCCTCGGGCGATGTCAGGTAGAGCAGATCGATGCCGTCGGCGGCCATCGTTCTGCGCAGCTCCCGGTGGCGGCGGAGATACTCGCCCCGGGAGAATCCGAGTTCCTGCTCGGGGAACGCGGCGGCGAGGAATGCTTCGGCGTGGGAAATGCGCTCAGTGGACATTGTCGAACCTCCAGAATCGGGAGAGATAGGTGTGGACGAGAGCGATCGCGGCATCGGCCTGATCAGGGTGATCGGGCAGGTATCCGATCGGATCCTCGAGCTCGGGCTCCCGCCCGAGGAGACCCTCGCAGGTGGCGTGCAGGCAGTACGGGGCGTAGGAGAGGTGGTAGCCGCCCTCCTGAACGGCGACGAAGCGGCCCTCCGTCAGCCGCTCGGCGCTTTCGAGGAAGAGGCGCGAAAGGGCGTGGAAGCCGGCCATGCTGAGGTTCTGCCGGCCGTTCGGATCGAACGCGCTCGCGTCCTGCCCCGAGGAGAGGATGAGCAGATCCGGCTCGTACTGCTCGAGCACGGGAGCCACGATCCGGTGCCAGGCGCGCTGGTAGGCGGCGTCACCCGATCCGAGGGGGAGCTCTGCGTTGACGTTGTACCCGGCGCCGTCGCCGATGCCGATCTCGGCGGGGGAGCCGGTCTGCGGGTGGGTGGCGCTCCACGTTCCGTGCCGCATGTGCATGGAGATGTAGAGCACGTCCGAGCGCCCGTAGAAGAACTCCTGCGTCCCGTTGCCGTGGTGCACGTCCCAGTCCACGATCGCGACGCGCTCGGCGCCCGAGGTCAGCGCCCGCTCGGCCATGATGGCCGCGTGGTTGAATACGCCGTATCCCTCGGCCTGCGCCGGCTGCGCGTGGTGACCGGGCGGCCGCACCAGCGCGTACGCGCTGGTGGTATCGCCGGCGATCACCGCATCGACGGCCTCGAGCGAGGTGCCTACGGCGGCCCGGAGCGCCGTCCAGGCTTCGGCGGAGAGCACGGTGTTCTCCTCGATGTACCCGCCCCCCGCATTGATGAAGCGCTGCACGTCGTCGACGTAGTCGCGGGGGTGCGCGGCTGCGATCTCCTCGATGGTGGCCAGTCTCCCGGGCCGCCAGTCGAGGCGCTCGGCGATTGGTCCGCGCTCCAGGGCCGACACCATGTTCCGCACGCGGTCGGCGTTCTCCACGTGATCCTGCTGGACATCGATCAGCGGG
>JAPSIU010000281.1 GCA_031178565.1 Leucobacter sp.
GCTCGACCCGCTTGGGATCGACGAGCACCATGCGCACGTCGGCCGGCGTCGCTCGCATGAGCAGGCTCGTGATCATCGAGTTCACGAAACTCGACTTGCCCGACCCCGTCGAGCCCGCAACCAGGAGGTGGGGCATCTTCGCGAGGTTGGCGACGACGAAGCCTCCCGAGACGTCCTTGCCGACGCCGATCGTGAGGGGGTGCGTGCTGCGCTGCGCCTTGCTCGAGCGGAGCACGTCGCCGAGCGCCACGTTCTCGCGATCCTTGTTCGGGATCTCGATGCCGATCGCGCTCTTGCCCGGGATCGGCGAGAGGATCCGCACCTCGTTCGACGCGACCGCGTACGACAGGTTCTTCGAGAGCGCCGTGACCTTCTCGACCTTCACCCCCGGGCCCAGCTCGACCTCGTACTGGGTGACCGTCGGGCCGCGTGAGAAGCCCGTGACCCTGGCGTCGACCTTGAACTCCTCGAAGACCCGCGCGAGCGCGGCCATGATGAAGTCGTTCGCCTCGGTGTGCGCCTTCGGGGTGTCGCCGGCCGAGAGCGTGAACTCGTCGGGCAGGTGGTACTCCGCCTGAGCCACCGGCGCGTGCGGGGGCGCGACCGCGAAGGGGGTCGTCGGCGCGGCCTCCACGGGGACCGGATCCGCATCCACGAGCACGTCGTCCCAGGAATCGTCGCCGAGACCCGAAGCGTGCGAGACGTCGGCGGCGCGAACGGCCGCCTCGGCCTGGTCGAGGTCGTCGAAGAGGTCGGTCGGGAAGACATTCGTCGAGGCCTCGGTGGCGAGGGCCGATTCGAAGGCGCCGCTGCGGTCCGTCGCAGCGCTGTCGAGGGCCGCGTCGAGTGCTTCCTTGTCGGCGTTGTACTCGGGCTCCTCCTCCCGCCCCGAAGCCGTGCGGCGCCACCAGGGCAGCGAGCCGCCCTCGCCCTCCTGCGCCTCGAGATCGAAGAGCGCGTCGTCCTTCTTCGCGGCGCGGCGCCGCTCCTTCGCCGAGGGCGCCGATTGCTCGCCCGTCTCCTCAGGGGTCTCCGCGACTCCGAAGAGGAAGGCGTAGGCCTCGCGCAGACGCCGCACGATGCGACCGGGCGGCGTCTTCGTGATGATCAGCACCGAGAACGCGAGCAGCAGCGACAGCACCGGAGTCGCGAACCACACCGTGAGCGCGAGGAGCGGTGTGCCCACCATCCAGCCCAGCAGTCCGCCCGCCTCCGCGAGCGCCGGCATTCCCTCTCGAGGGTGCGGCTGACCGCCGTAGACGTGCGTGAGCCCCGCGATGCTCGTGATGGCGAGGAAGAGCCCGATCGCGATGCGCCTGTTGTCGTTCACGCTCGACGGATGATTGAACAGCCACAGCGCGAAACCGACCATGATGATGGGCAGCCCGAAGGCGACGCGGCCGAGCAGACCGCCGAAGGTCCAGGCGTCGAGCTGCACGGCGACCGGCTGCCCGATGAGGAACCACTCCACCACCGCTCCCGCGACGGCGAGCAGGACCAGCAGCAGCGGGATCCCGTCGCGCCGGTCCTCGTTCGCGAGCGGCTCGACGCGGAACGCTCTCGCGGCTCCGCCGACGGCGTGCGCGAGGCCGCCCCAGGCACGCGTCAGCACGCCCTCGCCGGGCACGGGCTCCGCGAGCACCTTCGTTTTCGCGGTCGCCCGGGAGCCCGTGGAACGGGAACCCCGTGCCGCGGTCTTGCCCGAATTTTCGCGCGACGAAGCTTTACTGGCCATGTTACGAGGGTACTTTCGACCGCCGACAATGGCGAGGTGACGCTCCGACGAGGCTCGAAGTGGCCCGAGGCGGCCGGACTACCTCCGGCGCAGCTTCCGCACGACCTTCTTCGCGAGCGGCAACCCCTCGCTCCAGATCCGGTAGCCGGGGCCGGGACGGTCCCACGAGCCCGCGAGCAGGTTCTCGTGCGACGCCCAGCCCTTCTTGAAGGTCTTCACGCCGTCGTTGATGAGGCCCCCGAAGTCGTAGCGGGTGATCCCGAGAGCCTTCATGTGCCGGATCACGTGCCACTTCAGCGCGTAGTTCGCGCGCAGCCGCTGCCCGGTCTCGTCCATGCCGCCGTACAGCTCGAAGGCCGTCCGATCCGATTTCGCCATGAACAGGAACGCCACCGGCCGATCCTCGACGTACGCCGCCCACACCGGAGCGTCGTCGCCCAGCATCGAGAAGGCGTCGTGATAGTACGAGTCCTCGTGCAGCCCGAAGTCCGCGCGCTCGCTGGTCTCCCGGTACACCTCGAGGCACTCGTCGAGCTGCGCGATCGTCTCGACGGGCCGGATCGACAGCGACTCCTCGCGTCCGGCCTTGCGCACGTACTGGCGGTGCTTCTTCGACATGTCGCCGATCAGCTCGTCCTCCGACCTGCGCAGGTCGAGGATCAGCGTGCGCGCCGGCAGCACGGGCGTCTTGGCCTCCCGCCAGCCCGGAGCGAGCGGAAACGCTCCGTCGTCCTCGTCCGGCTCGATCGACACCGCGACCGCCCGGCGCGAGCCGTGCACGTAGGCGGCGACGGCATCGGCGACCTCCCCGGGTGCGGGCGAGGCGACCGGCCGCTCCGGATCCGAGGCGTCGCGCGCGAGGACCGGCCCGCGGGGCGCGTAGACGAAGCCGCCGAGCGGGCCGGGCAGCGCGCGGGTCAGCAGCTGGCACGCGCCGACGACGACCGCGTCGGGGCCGGATCCGGCGCGGACGAGCACGCGCTCGGCGCTCCAGCGGTGCGCCGACTTCAGCTCGCCCCAGCCCCACAGCTGCAGCGGGTGGCCGCCGAGAGATCTGACGGTCCGGTCCCACATCGCACGGTCCGTGCAGGGGCTGACGGAGAGGTTCACGGTCGGGTCCTTCCGAGTTTGCGGGCGATGAAGCCCGTGAGTTCCGAGAGCTCCGGGGAGCGGAGCAGTCTGAGCGCGAGGAGGTAGACGGCCGCGACCGCCCCGGCGACCGCCGCCGCGAACAGGATCGCCGTCATCGCGTCGAAGCCCGGGACCGCGAGCCGCAGCAGCCAGGTGGCGAGCAGGCCGATGACGGCAGCCGGGATCGCCGCGAGCACGAACTTGACGAGGCTCTGCAGGATCCTGCGTCCATCGATCGACCCGATCTTGCGCCGCAGCATCCAGGCCGCCAGAACCGCCTGGACGATCGTCGCGAACGACCAGACGAGCGCGAAGAGCATGCCGATCCTCGCCGCGGGCGCGAAGATCAGCAGCAGCGACAGCACGATCACGATGCCCATCTGGACGGCGGTGAAGACGAAGGGCGTGCGGGTGTCGGAGAGCGCGTAGAAGGCGCGCTGCACGACGAACAGGAAACTGTACGCGGCGAGGCTGATCACGTAGGCCTGCAGAGCCTCCGCGAACTGATCGACCTGCAGCTGCGTGGCGCCGAAGTTGATGATCCGCGCCACGAACGGGGCTGCCGCGAAGAGCGCCACCGCCGCGAGCACCATGACGAGCGCGATCTGCCTGGCCGACGCCGAGAAGTCCTCGCGGAACTCCGCCATCCGCCCCGCCTGCCCCCACTCGGAGAGGCGCGTGAAGTAGGCGGTCGCCAGGGACACCGCGATCACGGAGTGCGGCATCATGAAGATGAGCCAGACGTTCTGCATCGCGCTCGTCGACGGCCCGTCCCCCGATCCGATGGCGACCACATTGTTCGTGACGAGGCCGCCGAGCTGCATCACCGTGATGGTCGCGAGGCTCCAGCCGGCGATGCGCGCCGTGCGCCCGAGCCCCATCCCCTTCCACCTGAAATCGGGGCGATAGCGAATGCCCGCCTTGCGCCAGGAGACGAACAGGATCAGCGCCTGGGCGATGACGCCGAGGGTCGCGCTGCCGGCGAGAACGCCGATCGAGAGCGGGTCCCATTCGAAGACGGAACGGCGGCCCTGCGGATCGGCGCCGAAGAGCAGGATGAACACGACGATGCCCGCGATGCCGATGACGTTGTTGAGCACCGGCGCCCAGGTGAAGGGTCCGAACACGCTTCTGGCGTTCAGCACCTCGCCGAGCACGGTGTAGAGGCCGTAGAAGAAGATCTGCGGGAGGCACC
>JAPSIU010000282.1 GCA_031178565.1 Leucobacter sp.
AGGAGATCCTCATGGACTGGCTCGACAAGATCATCAAGACGTTCCTCGACTTCGAGGCGATGTGGAAGGTGATGCCGCAGCTGCTGGGCACCGGCCTGGTGAACACGCTGATCATCTCGGTGGCGGCCACCGTGCTCGGCATCGTGATCGGCATGATCCTCGCCGTGATGGGTGTCGCCCGCACCGCCTGGCTGCGCGTGCCCGCACGCATCTACACCGACATCTTCCGCGGACTGCCCGCGATCCTCACCATCCTCCTCATCGGGCAGGGCTTCGCCTGGCTGAGCCGCCAGATGTTCGGCCCCTCGCCCTACCCGCTCGGCATCCTCGCGCTGAGCCTGATCGCCGGCGCCTACATCGGCGAGATCTTCCGTGCCGGCATCCAGTCCGTCGAACGCGGGCAGCTCGAGGCGTGCCGCGCCCTCGGCATGACCTACGGGTCCGCCATGCGCCTCGTCGTCGTCCCTCAGGGCATCCGGCGCGTCCTGCCCGCCCTGGTGAACCAGTTCATCGCGATCGTCAAGGACTCCTCGCTGGTCTACTTCCTGGGGCTGCTGGTCTCCGAGCGCGAGCTGTTCCGCGTCGGCCAGGACGCGGCGGTGCTCACCGGCAACCTCTCGCCCCTGGTCATGGCCGGCATCTTCTACCTCGTGATCACCGTCCCGCTCACGCACCTCGTGAACCACTTCGACAACCGGTTCCGCACCGGGCGCCGCAAGCCCGCCCCGCCCAAGAGCGGCCTCGAGGAGGTCGCGGAGCAGTCCCTCAGCCCGGTCTACACCCGAGGAGAGAACACATGACCTACACCTCGCCCCTGCCCGTCACCGAGGGTCGCTTCTACGAGGGCTCGCGGCTGCGGCTCGAGAATCTCCGCATGGCCTACGGCGAGATCGACGTCATCAACGACGTCTCCCTCACCGTCGAGCCCGGCACCACGACCTGCATCATCGGTCCCTCCGGCTCCGGCAAGTCCACGCTTCTCCGTGGCGTGAACCGCCTCCACGAGCCCAAGTCCGGGCGGGTCCTTCTTGCCGACGATGACGCGCTCACCCTCAAGCCCGACGTGCTGCGCCGCCGGGTCGGGCTCGTCTTCCAGCACTTCAATCTCTTTCCCGACCACACCGCCCTGCAGAACGTCGCGCTCGCGCTGCGCGATGTGAAGCGGATGCCGAAGGGCGAGGCTGAACGCATCGCCCTGGCGCGGCTCACCGAGGTCGGTCTCGCCGAGCGCGCCGACCACCGCCCCCGCGACCTCTCCGGCGGTCAGCAGCAGCGCGTCGCGATCGCCCGCGCCCTGGCGATGGAACCGGAGGTCATGCTATTCGACGAGGCCACGAGCGCCCTCGACCCGGAGCTCGTCAAGGGAGTCCTCAACCTCATGGCCGAGCTGGCGCAGCGCGGCATGACGATGCTCGTCGTGACCCACGAGATGGGCTTCGCGCGCAAGGTCGCCGACCAGGTCGTCTTCATGGACGAGGGCCGCGTCGTGGAAGCGGGCACCCCCGAGCAGATCTTCGACGACCCGCAGAGCGACCGCCTGCGGCTGTTCCTCTCGGAGGTGCTGTGATGGCGGATGCCAGCGCACGGCCGATCCGCGTCGCCGTGGTCGGATACGGCGTGTCCGGCCGGGTCTTCCACGCGCCGTTCCTGGAGGCCGACCCTTCGTATTCGCTCGACGTGATCGTCACGGCCGACGCCGACCGTGCGACCGAGGCGGCGCAGCGGCATCCCTCGGCATCCGTCGTCGCGACGGCGGAGGAGATGCTGGCGCAGGCCGCCGACCTCGACCTCGTCGTGATCGGAACGCCTCCGGCGACCCACGCCGGCATCGCGACCGCCGCGCTCGATGCCGGTCTCGACGTCGTCGTCGACAAGCCGTTCGCCGTGAGCTCCGATGAAGGCCGGGCGCTCATCGCGCAGGCCGAGCGCCTCGGACGTCGGATCACCGTGTTCCAGAACCGGCGCTGGGACGGTGACTTCCGCACAGTCCGCGATCTCGTCGAGACCGGCCGTCTCGGTGCCGTGCGTCGCTTCGAGTCTCGCTTCGAGTGGTACAAGCCCGCGATCAGGGCGAGCTGGAAGGCCGAGGCGACCGCGGCGCAGGGCGGCGGCATCCTCTTCGATCTCGGCACCCACCTCATCGACCAGGCTGTGCAGCTGTTCGGGCCGGTCGCCGAGGCGCGCGCCGAGCTCGCCGTGAACCGGCCGGGAGGTCGGGCGGACGACGACGCGTTCGTCGCGCTGCGGCACGAGTCCGGCACCATCTCGCACCTGTGGATGAACTCGCTCGCCCCGCAGTTCGGTCCGCGATTCCACGTGCTCGGCTCCGTCAGCGGGTACACGAGCCACGGGCTGGACGGGCAGGAGGCCGCGCTCGCCGCCGGCGTCTCACCCGCGGACGACGACTACGGCGTCACCCCGGCCGATCGCTGGGGATCCTTCGGCGTCGAAGGCTCCCTTCAACCGCTGCCGACGCTCCGCGGCGATTACGGCGCGTTCTACCGCGTTCTCGCCGACGCGCTCCGCGGGAACGCCCCGCTGCCGGTCGAGGCGGCGGACGCCGTGGCGGTGCTCGAGCTGATCGAGCGCCTGCACGCCGAGACGCCGCTGCGCCGGCCCGACCACTCCGACACGAATGAAGGACGACCATGACCATCTCGCAGCCTCTCCACGTCGCCGTCATCGGTGCAGGCATCCTCGGCGCATCGACCGCCGCGCACCTCGCCCGCGCCGGCGCACGCGTCACCCTGGTGACCTCGGGCAAGCCCGCCGATGGAGCCTCGGGCCGCTCGATCGCGTGGCTGAACTCCTCGGGCGCGCGATCGGCTGAGTACCGCTACCTGCGGCTCATCGGCTTGGACCGATACCGCACCCGGCGCGAGCGGCACCCCGAGAGCGCGAGCTACCTGCGCTTCGACGGCGCCCTGAAGTGGGGCGGGGACGACGAGAGCTTCCGCGAGACGTTCGACTACGAGCGCGCGAGCGGCTACGACTCGATCTGGCTCTCGCGGGAGGAGGTCGCCGAACTCGCGCCGGACGTGAACGCCGGCGCAGTCGCCGCTGAAGGAGCCATCTTCAACAGGGGAGAGGGGTGGGTGAACCTTCCCGACCTCATCGCAGCCCTGATCGCCGAAGCCGTCGTCGACGGCGCCGAGGTCGTCGAAGACGCCGGCGACGTTCGCGTGGACGTGCAGGACGGCAGCGCAGTCGGTGTGGTCCTCGGAGACGGCGCCCGCCTCGCGGCAGACCGTGTTGTGCTGGCGACGGGCGGCGATGTGCCGGCGCAGCTCGCCGAGCTCGGCGTGACGGTTCCGGATGCCACTCCTGCAGCCTTCGTCGTCATCACCGAGCCGGTCGAACCGCGAGTGCGCACCGTGCTCAACACTCCGCGAGTGGCTGTGCGTCCCATGCCGGACGGGCGTCTCGTGCTCGACGCCGACTGGGCGGAGAGGTCGATCGTGGTGGAGGCTGACGGATCGCTCACGGTGCCGGAGGAGTCGGTGCGCGGGCTGATCGAGGAGGGCTCGCGTGTGCTGGCGGGCAATCCCACGCTGGTCGCCGATCGCGTCGCCGCCGGCCTCAAGCCGATCCCGGGCGACGGCGAGCCCGTCGTCGGGGCCGTGTCGGCCATCGAGAACCTCTACACCCTGTTCACCCACTCGGGTGCCACTCTCGGGCTCATTCTGGGGGAGCTCGTCGCGGAGGAGATCGTCACAGGGAAGCCGTCACCCGTGCTGGACAGTTTCCGACTGGATCGGTTCTCTGCGGGTGCTGAGCTCGACGAGGTCGGCATCGGCGCGTGGGCGCCGGTCACCAGCCCCTGAACGGGCGAGGGGGGGGGGGGGGGGGGGGGCCCCAACGCCCCCCCCCGCCGGGCCCCCCCGGGGGGGCGGGGGGGTGGGGCCCCCGGGGGGGGGGCGGGGGGGGGGCGCCCGGGCGGCGCGCCCCCCCCCCCCCCCGACCCTGTGAATTACGGAGATTTCGCGTCGGACTAGGTGCATCGAGTGATAACAACATGATTAACTTGGGCTAGTCTGTTGGGACGTAGGCCATGCG
>JAPSIU010000283.1 GCA_031178565.1 Leucobacter sp.
GCACGGTGTTGCAGAGCGGCAGCATGTAGAACGGGTGGAAGGAGACGATCGCGTCGGCGTCGTCGTAGTAGCCCTGCAGCCCGTGCACGACCTTCGATCCGTGCATCTTCTCCGCGGGTTCTCCGGTGTAGAGCAGCGTTCCCGGGATCCCGTGGCGCTCCATCGCGTGCTTCGCGCCGAGCAGCCCGGCGAGGGTCGAGATGCCGAGCACCGAGTGCGGATCGGTGTGACCGGGCGCGAAGCGGGAGAGGCCCTCGCGCGGTGTCTCGGAGGTCGTCGCGGCCTGACTGTTGCCCGGCACGGCGTCGTACTCCGCGTAGGTGAGCAGGGCGGGCCCGGACCCGTTGCTCCAGCGGGCGCTGAAGGCCGTCGGCATGCCCGCCGAGCCGTCCTCGACCTCGAAGCCCTCGGCGCGCAGCCGCTCGACGTACCACCGCTGCGAGCGGTACTCCCGCCACGCGGGCTCGGCGAGCTCCCAGATGTACGTGTGCCACTGGGTGAGCTGCTCGAGATGTTCATCGATCCAGAGCTGCGCGGTCCGTTTCGCTTCGGCGGTCAGCTGCGTCACTGTCGTGTCTTCCTCATTCTCGTGAAGGACGTTCCGGCGACGTCCGTTCTTCGGTCGCCGTGGGAGGGAACGCACCGGCGCCCGCCCGCGCGGGACGAGAGGTGCGCTAGCCGCCGAGGGCGCGCTGCACCCGGTTGAGAGAGATGTTCTCGTGCACCAGCACCCCTGAGCTCGTCCGCTGCTCGAAGTGGTATCCCATCCGGCTCTGGGAGAGCATGCCGATCAGGTGGGGGTCGCTCGCGTTCCACATGATCCACGTGGGTTGCCCGTACGCGTTGTTGCCGAGGAAGGTGATCTCGATGTCGTGGCGGCCGATGCGCTGCACACTCGGCACCAGCACGTCCGTTGAGAGGGCGACGCCGCCATTCCCGGTCTGCTGCATCTCGCTCATAGCACGATCCTAGCGAACGGTGCCGCGCGCGGCATAGAGACCCGCCCTGAACCCTCCGATCCCGCGCCCCTCCTGGAGGAGCGGGGCGGAGCATCCCGCACTCCGGTCGAGCTCCCCTTACGCCCCGGCGAAGAACGCTCCCGTCGCACGGGCGAGCCCGTGCAGGTCGTCCACGTGCGCGAGCTCCCGCGCGGAGTGCATCGAGAGCAGCGGAACCCCGACGTCGACGGTCCTGATCCCGATCCTCGTCGCCGTGAGCGGCCCGATGGTGGATCCGCACGGCACCGTGTTGTTCGACACGAACTCCTGCGTCGGCACCCCCGCGGACTCGCAGACCCGCCGCCACAGCGCGGCTCCGTGCGCGTCGCTCGCGTACCGCTGGTTCGCGTTGATCTTCAGCATCGGGCCGCGGCCGGCGAGCGGCCGCACGCGCGGGTCGTGCTTCTCCGGGTAGTTCGGATGCACGGAGTGCCCCGCGTCGGCCGACAGGCACCACGACTGCGCGAGCGCCCGGGCGGCGTCCTCGCGAGAGGCGCCGAGGCCGTCGCGCAAGCGCCCGAGGACCTCTTCGAGGAACGGCCCCTTGGCTCCGGATCGCGTCGCCGAGCCGAGCTCCTCGTGGTCGAAGGCCGCGAGAACCGCGATCGTGCCCGGTTCGGGCTCGGTCTCCACGAGCGCCACGAGCGCGGCGTACGTCGAACTGAGATTGTCGAGGCGGGCCGAGGCGAAGAGCTCGCCGCTCGCTCCGATGCGCTGGGGGCGCTGGGTGTCGAAGAGCCGCACATCGGCCCCCGCGATGTCCTCGGGCCGGACCCGGTTCTCGCCGTTCGTGAGCGGCGCTTCGGATGGGGCGGACTCTCCGACCGCCGATCGATTCGCCGCGTCGGCGAGCAGCTCGAGCGCCGAGACGCCCGGAGACCCCGCGAGCCCGAGCACCGGCTGGACGTGCCGCTGCCGGTCGAGCGACAGCCCGGAGTTCGCCTCGCGGTCGAGGTGGATCGCGAGCTGCGGGATCCGCGCGACGGCGTGCGTGCGCACGAGATGCTCGGATCCGTCGCGGGTGACGACCCGCCCGGCGAGGCCGAGATCCCGGTCGAGCCAGGAGTTGATGAGCGGTCCGCCGTAGACCTCCACGCCGGCCTGCGCCCAGCCGTCGGCCGTGAAGTCGGGACGCGGCTTCAGCACGAAGCCGGGAGAGTCCGTGTGCGCTCCGAGGATCCGCACGGGACTCGCCGCCGTGACCCCGGTGCCGGCGCGCCAGGCGATCACCGCCCCGTCGCGCACGATGAAGCCGCGGGATCCGGCGGCCGCCGTCTCCCACGCCTCGGCCTCGTCGTGCGCTCGGAACCCGAATGAGGCGAGCGCCGCCGCGACCCCCGCAGCCGCATGATACGAGCTCGGTGCCGCCGCCACGAAACCGGCGAAGTCGTCGATGTAGGCGTCGCGGTCGGCCAGCAGGCTCTGCTGCCCCACCTGCACGGCCCTCAGTCCCCTGCCGTCTCGCCGGCCACGGTGTCGGTCTCCCCGACGGGAGGCTTCTCGAACCCCGCCGCGAACTCCGCGAGCAGCCGCGCGCCGAAGCCGGTGGAGCCCACCGAGCGCCAGAGATCGTCGTTCTCGGCCTGCATCGTGCCGGCGATGTCGAGGTGGCCCCAGGGCGTGCCGTCGACGAACTCGTTGAGGAAGAGCGCGGCGAGGATCACACCCGCGTACTGCCCGCCGATGTTCGAGAGGTCCGCGACGTTCGACTTCAGCTGATCCCGGTAGCGGTGGTCGAGCGGGAATCGCCAGATGTTCTCGTCCGTGACGTCTGCAGCGGCCTGCAGCTGCTCGGCGACGGAGTCGTCGTTGGCGAGCATCGCGGCGGTGCGCGTGCCGAGCGCCATCATGGCGGCACCGGTGAGCGTCGCGATGTCGACGATCGCGTCGGGCCGTCGCTCCGCCACGGTGGTGTCCTCGGTCGCGAGCACGAGTCCGTCAGCCATCACGAGCCGGCCCTCGGCGTCGGTGTTCTTCACCTCGACGGTCTTGCCTCCGCGAATCGTGAGCACGTCGCCGAGCTTCGTCGCGCTGCCCGAGGGCATGTTGTCGGTGCACATGAGCCATCCCGTGACGGCGGTGGTCGCGCCGAGCGCGCCGAGCGCGGTCATCGACGAGAACACCGCGGCGGCGCCCATCATGTCGAACTTCATCGCCGCGTGCATGGCGTTCGACGGCTTCAGGCTGATCCCGCCCGAGTCGTACATGATCCCCTTGCCGATGAGCGCGAGGTGCCCGTCAGCGTCGGCCGGGCGGTACGACACCTTGATCATGCGGGGCTCCTCGACGCTGCCGGCGTTCACACCGAGCAGGCCTCCGCAGCCGAGTTCCATCAGCGCGGCGCGGTCGAAGACCTCGACGTCGAGTCCGAACTCCGGCGCGAGTCGCTCGATCACCTCGGCGAACTTCACCGCGCTGAGGTGGCGCGGCGGGGTGTTGGCCAGGTCGCGGGCGATCCCGGCGGTGCGGGCGAGGATCAGCCCGCGCTCGACCCCGAACTCGGCCGCTTCCGCGTCCTCCTCGGCGATCTGCAGCATGAACTCCTCGAGCGCCACCGTCTTCGGGTCGCTCTTGAGCGCGTCGTAGCGGTACCTGGCGAGCACGGCCCCCTCGATCGCCGCCTGCACCGCCACGCCGGCGTCCCACTCGCCCGAGGCCAGGAGCCCCGTGAGGTCCACGCCGATCCGCGCCGACTCCCGCGCCGCGCGGGTGAACGCGGCGACCGCGTCTCGCAGCTGCGCGTCGGTCTCGATACCCTCGTCGCCGGTGCCGACCAGCACGCGCAGCGGCGTGCCCGGCAGCACCAGCGTCTGGTTGCGCGCCCCCGTGAACCCCGCCGCGGCGAGCGCCTCGCGCCCGATCCCCGCCGCGTCGGCCGGAAGCTCGTCCTCGGAGCCGACGAAGACCGCCAGCGCGCCGGGATCCGCGGGCGGCTCCTCCGAGATGCTCACGCTCGGCGCGTGAGCGAGAGAGGGGACGGGATCGAAGGCAGGGTCAATCACAACGCTCATGGGCTCCAGCTTATCCACCCGCGAGGCCGCGCCTCGTCAGTC
>JAPSIU010000035.1 GCA_031178565.1 Leucobacter sp.
CTACCAGGAGGATGTCAGGACCGCCGACGAGTGGGGCCGCAAGGCGATCGCCGCGAGCAACAAGGCCGACGAGCTGCGCGCCGCCGGCCAGGCCGCGGACGCCGACAAGTTCGACAACCTCGCGAAGGTCGCGCTGCAGCGGCAGATCTCCGAGGAGAACGACGCCAGAGCCGCAGAGCCGACGATCGCCGCGCAGCGGGAGGTCACCGAGCAGCTGAAGGCCGGTCTGAACGGCATGAAGGAGAAGCTGCAGCAGCTCCAGTCGAAGCGCTCGGAGCTCGTCGCGCGGGCGAAGACCGCGGAGGCGCAGAACCGCGTCGCGGACGCCGTCAAGTCCATCGACGTGCTGGATCCGACGAGCGACCTCGGCCGTTTCGAGGAGAAGATCCGCCGCCAGGAGGCTCTCGCCCGCGGCAAGCAGGAGATCGCTGCGTCCACCCTGGACGCGCAGTTCAACGAGCTCGAGAACATCGAGGCGGTCACCGAGGTCGAGGCCCGCCTCGTCGCTCTGAAGAGCGGCCGCACCGCCCAGGCGATCGAGCAGTAGCCGCGGTGGGTCTCTGGGGGCGCCGCGGGCGCGAGGATCAAGAACGCCGGGACGCGTCCGATACCGAGCTCTCGCGGCGCGCCCGCACCGCGCTCGTCACCGCCGACGAGCGCATCCGCGCGACCGGTGACGAGCTCGCCTTCGCCTCGGCCGAACTCGGCGAGGACGCGACCGCGGAGCTCCGCGCGGGCCTCGAAGCGGTGCGCACGCACATGACCGAGGCGTTCCAGCTCAATCAGCTCAACCACGATCACGTGCCGGACACCGCGGAGGAGCTGCGCACCCGGAACGCGAGAATCGTGCAGCTCTGCGAGTGGGCGGAGCAGGTGCTCGACGAGCGCACGTCCGCCCTGCAGGAGCGCATCGCGCGCGTGCGACGCGCTCCCGAGGTGCTGCAGAGAGTGCGCGGCGACGTCGCGAGGCTGCGCGAGCGTCTTCCCGAGACGCGGGAGACGGTCCGGCGACTGGCCGAGCGCTACAGTCCGTCCGCGCTGCAGCGCGTGCGCATGACGGCCGACGAGGCCGAGCAGCTCTTGGACTTCGCCCTGCACTCGGCGGCCGTCTCCGAGCGGCGACGCGACGCGGGGAGGCCCGAAGAGGCGAATCTCGCTCTCGAGGCGGCGACGGAGACCGTCCGCCGCGCGTCGTCCATCTTCGACGGGATCGACGGCTTCGAGATCGAGGCGCTGCGCACCCAGACGACGCTCGCCGACGTGATCGAGGATTCGCGGGCCGATATCGCTCAGGCGCGGAGCGGTCGACGCACGCCGGCGGTCGACGAGGCGATCGTGCGTCTGGAGTCGGCGCTCGCGACCGTCGGATCGGGCGGGCCCCGCGACCCCTTCGCCGACCTCGAGCTCGTCTCGGCCGCGAACGCCGCCCTCGACGCGGCCCGTGATCACGCGGCCCGCCCGATCCCGTCGCTCGAGCACGTCACGCACGACATCGACACCGCCGACCGCTCCATCGGGTTCGCCGCGAGCCTCATCGACGGGCACCGGGGGTGGATCGGCGCCGATGCCCGCACCCGCCTCGCGCAGGCTCAGCATCTGCGCGGCGAGATCAGCCGGCTGCCCGCGACCGAGGAGACGAGGGAGCGCGCCCAGCAGCTCGCGCGCGATTCGACCCGTCTGGCGAACGAAGCCGTGCAGCTCGCGCAGCGCGACATCGACTCGTCGCGACCCGACAACGACGACTGGGGCTGGGGCGGACCCGCGGGCCGCGGCGGCCGCGGCGGGAATCAGGGCGCCGGGATCCTCGGACCGGTGATCGGCGGCGTGATCCTCGGCGGGCTGATCGACGGCATCTTCGACTGACGGCGCACGGCCCCCGGCCATCCAACCACCCGGCCCCACGGCACGCCGCCCGTGGGCGCTGCAGCCGCCTACGCGTGGTGCGCGTCGTCCGGGAACCTCGTCGACGTGTCGCCCAGCTGCAGCGCGAGCGCCGTCGCCTGGGCCGCGTCCTCGAGGTTCAGCGCGCGCCGGTACGCCATGCTCACCGAATCGGCGACGACGGAGCAGCCGTGGTGCCGCATGACGACGCAGTCGTGCTCGCGCAGCTCGGCGGCCGCCGAGTCGGCGAGCTCGTCGGTGCCGTTGTGGAAGAACGGCGTGACGCCGATCGACTTCAGATAGTAGGCGTGATCGAGCGTCAGCAGCCGGATCTCGCGGCCGATGCTCGCGAGCACCACGGCCTGCCGCGGGTGCAGGTGGATGACGCACTCAATGTCGGGGCGCACCCGGTACGCCCGATGATGGAGTTTCCACTCGCTCGAGGGCTTCGGTCCGCCCTGGACGGGTGCCCCCGTCTCATCGTCGGCGAGCGTGACGACCGCGAAGTCCTCCGCGGTCAGCCGGTCGAGCCAGGTGCCGCTCGCCGTCACCACGAAGGCGTCGTCGGAGATCCGCACCGACAGATTCCCGCCGCTCGCGAGCACGAGCCCGCGCCCGACGGCGTCGCGTCCGACCTCGATCAACTCCTGCACGAGCCGATCCCGATCCCGCACCGGCTCCGCGGTCTCTTCGACCTCCGCCGTTCCGCCGGCCGTGCCGCTCTCACTCAACACTCACTCCTCCGATCAACGCCCGGTGCGTCGTCACGGCCTGCTGATCGCTCAGCGAGGCCACGTAGTCCAGGATCGCCCGCGCTCGGCCCTGTCGCCGCAAGCCGGCGTCGCTCGTGTCGCCGCTCAGCAGCTCAGGCCGGTCCCTCCGCAGCTCGAAGCTCGCCTCCGTCGCCTCCTCGACCCACTCCAGCAGACGACGAGGCGCTCGCCCCGCGTCCTCCCGGTCGGTGAGCCAGTCCTCGAAGCCGAGGGCGAGGCCCTCCACCACCTTCGCCATGCCGCGCTGCGGCTGCCCCAGCTCGGGGCGCTCGAGCACGAAGTGGGAGTGGACGAACTTGAGCACCATCACCTCGTGCCAGGCCTGCTGGTCCAGGCGCACGTGGCCGCTGCGCACGTGCGGCCGTTCGTCGACGACGATCGATGTCCTGAGGTGCTCGATCCAGCGGCGGGTGAAGCCCGACACCGCCCGCTCGCTCTCGATCCCGCCGTCGTACGGCGAGGAGAGCAGCGCCTCGCCGACCTCCTCGCTCACGCGCCGCACGGCGGCCGTGAAGGCGTCCCGATCCGCGATCCATCCGTCCTTGAGCTGCAGCCGTCGCCACAGGAGTTCGAGGGACCGGCCGGGCGCGCGCCATCCGAACTCGATCGCGGGCAGCTCCTCGCCCGCGAGGACACCGGCATCCGCGAGCCAGGCCCGCAGCTCGCCCGAGACCGTCGACTGCTGCAGCACCCCGGCGCGCGTGAAGTCGTCGAGGTCGTGCACGGCGTAGGCGATGTCGTCGGCGAGGTCCATGACCGCGCATTCGATGGTCTGCTCCCCGGCCCGGATGCGCGGGAATGCCGCCAGCACCGACTCCATCTCGCCGGCCTCGAGCGCTTTGGCGGAGAACTTCTCGGCGCCGCCCGCGGCGTCGGCGCCGACGCCGCGGGGGCGCTCCTCCACCGGCTTCTCGGCGAGACCCACGCCGATCCACTCGGCCCGCGTCCACGGGTACTTGAGCGTCGCCGCCCGTGTGGCCGCGGTGAGGTTCAGCCCGGGAAAATCGCGTCCGAGCGTGTCAAGACCGGTGACGATGCGGAAGGTCTGGGCATTGCCCTCGAACCCCTCCGCGAGACCGAGCCGCTCCCGTGCGACCCGGTCGAGCACCCGCTCCCCCAGGTGCCCGAACGGCGGGTGCCCGAGGTCGTGCGCGTGAGCCGCGGACTGCACCACGATGGTGTCGCAGCCGCCGAGCCCGGCGACGAGCGCGCCGATCGGATCGTCCTCCGCCCCGTCGCCGCGGAGGAAGGCCGCGTGCTGCGCCTCGTGGCCCGCGAGCTTCGCCGCGATGACCCGCGCGACTGCGCTCACCTTGAGCGAGTGCGTGAGCCGGTTGTGCATGACCGGCCCGACGCCGGACTGCGGAACGACCTGGGTCACGTCGGAGAGCCGCGCGAAGTAGGACGAGAATCGGATCCGCTCGAGATCGATGCGGTACTCCTGAGGATCGCCCCGGCCGTCCGCCAGGTGCATCACCTCGTCGGCTCCGGGCAGCCGGTGCTGGGAGGACTCGTGCTCCGTGTAGCGTCTCGCCTCGCGCGGATCCGGTGCGGAACCCGCCCTGTCCTCCCCTGATGCACGCATACTCCCATTCAAGCACGTCGCTGCGCGTCGGTAGACTGGCCGGAGACCCGCACGAAGGGACCCGCGATGGGCGACACGAAACGGACCGGCAACCGCACACGGAGCGGGAGCATCCCCGCGATCGAACGCGCGACGGGGCGCGACTGGAGCGACTGGGTGCGGATCTTCGAGACCGAGGACGCGAAGTCGAAGGATCACGCGGCGATCGCGCGCATCGCGCGGGCCTCGATGCCCGACGATCTGCAGAACCCGGACTGGTGGGCCCAGAGCGCCGCGATCGCCTACGAGCAGCACGCCGGGCTGCGGGTGCCCGGCCAGTCGTCCGCGGGCACGTTCCGGGTGAGCGCGAGCCGCACGCTGCCGCTCGACCGCGACGCCGCGATCGACGCCTGGGTCGAGGCGCACGGGAGCCGCTCAGAGCATCTCGGCGCCGCCGCCGGAGAGCCGCGGCGATCCCGGACCGAGAAGCGCACGTTCTGGCGCTTCGACCTGGAGGGGGTCGGACGCGTCGAAGTCTCCGCGACCCCGAAGAGCGGCGAGCGCGTCACGCTCGGCGTCAACCACGACGGGCTTCCCGACGGCGAGCGCATCGAGGAGTGGCGCGCGCACTGGAAGGCGCTGCTCGCCGAGCTGTGATCCGATGATCCCGGGCGAGGCCCGGACGATACGAAGAGGAGAATCCGTGAACGACAGGATCGGTATTGTCTGGAATCCGTCGAAGGTCGACGGCGACGATCTGCGGGAAGCGCTCGACGAGGCGCTCACCGGGTCGTTCGGCGTCTCCGACGGGCGCCCCGAGTGCCTCTGGTTCGAGACGAGCGAGGACGATCCGGGGCAGGGCGCCACGAGCGAGGCACTGGATCGGGGATGCACGATCATCGTCGCCGCCGGCGGGGACGGCACCGTGCGGACCGTCGCGGAGCGGCTCGGAGGATCGGGGTCGTCCGAGGCGGACCTCGGGATCGTGCCGCTCGGCACCGGGAATCTCCTCGCACGGAATCTCGGCGTGCCGCTCGGGAATCCGCGCGCCGCGTTCGAGCGCGTGCTCAGCGGCGAACCCGCCCCGCTCGACCTGGGCGAGGTGCGGCTCACCCTTGCAGACGGGCACGAGGAGCGGCAGGGATTCGTGGTGATGGTCGGATTCGGCATCGATGCGCAGATGATCGCCGAGACCGATGACGAGCTGAAGGCGAAGGCCGGCTGGCTCGCCTACGTCGAGTCCCTCGGCCGGGCCGCCGCGGGAACGGAGGTGGTCGAGTTCGAGCTCACCCTCGACGACGGCGACGCGCAGCGGGAAGAGGCGCACACCCTGCTGATCGCGAACTGCGGAAGCCTGCAGGGCGGGGTCACGCTGCTTCCGGACGCTGTTCCCGACGACGGCGAACTCGATCTGCTCGTTCTGCGAGCGGCCGACGCGGGAGCCTGGATCGACACGATGCGGAACATGATGTGGGACAACGGCATCAAGCGGCTCGTGACCGGAGCCGACACCGCCGAGAGCTCGGGATCCACCGGCCATCTGCGGGCCCGCAAGGTGCGCGTCGACCTCCCCGAGGCGCTGCCCTTCGAGGTGGACGGAGACGACGTCGGGGAAGTCGCCTCCTTCGAGGTCGAGGTCCTGCCCGCCGCCCTGCGGGTGCGGTAGTGCACCGCCGCTGAGCAGGGGCTGTCAGCTTCCTCTCCCGCGCTTCGGAGCCCATTCATGGCCACGGCTGTCATTGTTGGAGACAACGAACCCGCGCGCAGTGTCAGGAGCCCCCGTGAAGAAGTCCCAAAAGGTCCTCATCGGAGCCGGGGTGTGTCTGCTCGCGTTGGGCGCCGCGGTTGCGATCGTGGGACCCTCCATCTACCGCGACTACATCGCGGCACCCGCGGCCGATACTCCGGCGTTGAGCGCCGACGAGAGCATGCTGCCGCTCGAGTCGGGTGACGCACTCGATCCGGCGTCCCTCGGGGGCGTGTGGAACGTCTCCGAGGGGTCCGAGGCCGGATACCGGGTCGACGAGGTGCTGAACGGCACCGACGTCACCGTGACCGGCCGCACCGACGAGGTCGACGGCTCCTTCACGATCGCGGAGACCGGCCTGACCCTCGAGGCCGCCGAGCTCACGGTCGACGTCGCGTCGATCGCGACGGACCAGCCGCAGCGCGACGCGTACTTCCGCGGGCAGGCGCTGCGGACCGACGAGCACCCCGAGGCGACCTTCACCCTGACGGAGCCCGTGACGCTGGACGAGGCGCCTGCGGCCGGCGACGCCGTGACGGCCCTGGCTGCGGGGGATCTCACGATCGCGGGCGTCACCCGGGCGGTCACGGCCGAGGTCCAGGTGCGCAGCGACGGACAGACGGCCGAGATCGTGGGCTCGATCCCCATCGCATTCGCCGACTTCGGCGTCGAAGCACCGAACCTGGGCTTCGTGTCGGTCGAGCCGAACGGTTTCGTCGAGTTCCAGCTCACCGCCGAGCGCGAGTAGGCCGCTCCTACCCGTCCGCCAGTTCCTGCGCGTCCTTCGGCAGCTTGCGCACGCGCGCCCGGCGGCGCCTGCGCTCCGGGATCATGGATCGCATCTCCTCCAGCTTGCCGAAGCACAGCAGGCGGTCCTCGGCCTCCAGCACCACGTGCTGACGAGGATTCGGGATCACCTGCACGCCGCGGTGCAGCGTGAGCACCGTGATGTCACGATCCCACAGACCGAGTTCGCCGAGCGTCTTCCCGACGTGCTCGGCGCCGGCGTGCATCGCGAGTTCCGCGACGCCGTAGCCCGTCGACACGCTGAGGCGCTGGCGCACGTCGATCTCGGGGAAGTCCACCTGATTCGCGATGTAGTCGATGATGGCGCCGGCGACGTCGAGGCCGGTCGCACTCTCGATCCCCTGCAGGCCGGGCGACGAGTTCACCTCCATGACGAGCGGGCCCTCGTCGCCCTCCAGCATGTCGACGCCCGCGACTCGCAGTCCCATGATCTGCGCGGCGCGGACCGCCGCCTGCTCGTACACGGAGTCGAGGTGCACGGCCTCGACCGTACCTCCGCGGTGCACGTTCGAGCGGAACTCGTCGCCGCTCGCGATCCGCCGCATCGCCGCGACCACGCGGTCGCCGACGACGAGCGCGCGGACGTCGCGGCCGCGGCTCTCGGAGACGAAGCGCTGGATCAGCACGTTCTGCCGCGTCGAGTGCAGCGTCTCGATGATCGCCTCTGCCACCTTCACCTGCGGGGCGAGGATCACCCCGATGCCCTGGGTGCCCTCGAGCAGCTTGATCACGACGGGAGCCCCGCCGACGCTCTCGATCGCCGACCGCACGTCGGCGCGGTTGCGCACGAAGGCGGTCGCGGGCATCTCGATGTTGTGCCGCGAGAGGATCTGGATCGCGCGCAGCTTGTCGCGCGCGTTCGAGATCCCGTTGGCCGTGTTGGGCGTGTAGACGTCCATCTGCTCGAACTGCCGCACCACGGCCGTGCCGAAGTAGGTGATCGAGTTGCCGATGCGGGGCAGGATCGCGTCGTAGTCGCTCAGCTGCTTGCCCCGGTAGAAGAGGTCTGGCGCGTCGCCGGAGAGATCGATCGCGAAACGGAGCGTGTTCAGAACACGGACGGTGTGCCCTCGCTGGGTCGCGGCGGCCTGCAGGCGCTGCGTGGAGTACGCCTGAGGGGCGCGCGACAAGATCGCAAGTTTCACCGGGGTTTCCTGCCAAGATAGATGCGTGATCGGACCCCACCATTCAAGCACCCTCACGGGCTGGCGTGAATGGGTGAGCCTCGAAGGCATCGGGGTTCCTTGGATCAAGGCCAAGATCGATACGGGTGCGCAGACCTCGGCGCTCCACGCGACCGGGATCGCCGAGTTCGAGCGCGACGGCGCGCCGTGGGTGCGCTTCCGGGTGCAGCCCTGGCAGAACACCGACGACGACGCCGTTGCGGTCGAGCTTCCCGTGCACGACCGGCGAACCGTTCGCAGTTCCTCGGGTCACGCCCAGGAGCGTCCCGTGGTCTTCATGGATGTGCGGCTCGCGGGGCGGACGATCGAGGCGGAGATGACCCTGACGGATCGGGACGAGATGGTGTTCCGGATGCTCATCGGACGGGAGGCGCTGCGGCAGGGCTTCATCGTCGACTCGGCCGCGTCGTTCCTCGGCGGAAAGCCGCCGCGGGCCGTCAGGCGGCGGAATCGCGGATTCGCGTAGCCGGAGCTATCCGGCCTCTCCGCGCTGCAGCTGCCCGATCTCCTCGCCCGAGGCGTTCATCACGAGCAGCGTGTCGCCGTCGACGCTCACCTCGCGCACTCCGCGAAGCCAGTCGTCGACTCCCTCGCACGCCTTCAGCGTCGACGCGAACTTCTTGAGCATCACACGATCCCCCTCGATCGTGTAGCTCGTGGAGATTCCGTTGCAGCCGTCCGTGCCCTTCACCTTGCCGTCCTCGTGGAACTCCAGATGGGGACTACCCGTCTCATCGGACGTCCACGTCCCGAGCAGTTCCTCTTGAACAGCGTTCACAGCGGGCCCCTCTCCTTCGTCCGGCGATTCTCCCGCGCTCGAATATCCGCCGCCTGCGCACGCAGACAGCGTCGCGGCGATGCAGGCCGCGCCGATAGCTCCGAACACGGCGGTCCGGATCCTTCTGGTGGTCTCTCGTTGCTGCCTCATACCGGCATCGTAACGAGGCTGTATGAGTAGAGCGTCAATATTCCCCGAATAGGTTCCGCACCGGGGATTTACCTCCGAATCGAGGGATCCTGAGATAACGTTTCTCTTGCACTCAGCCAAAATCCAGGTTACGTTGGGTCTCGGTGCCTGGCGTCGGATCTCGGATGCGCACAAGGGGATATCTCTGTGTTCACACGCTCGATTCGATCGCCTGTGCCGGTTAAAGAAGTACACCAATCACATGGGGGACACTAGTGACGAAACGTCGTCCGCTCGCGCTCGGCGCAGCAGTAACGATCGGTTTCGGTAGCCTCTTCTTCGCGTCGCCGGCGCTTGCAGAGGAAACCGAGATCACGACCAAGGCCGAGCTCAACGCTCAGGCCGAGGTTTCGGACAAGAAGGCCGAAGCCCTTCCTGAGACCGACGCGCCCGCCGAGGAGGCTCCGGTCGAGGAGGTCAAGGACCTCGAGGAAGCGGGCGTAGAGGTCGTCGCCATCGGCGTCAACGCCGCCGGCAACACCGTCCTCATCACGACCGAGGCCAGCGTGGAGACGCCCGTCGCAGAGGCGGCCGTCGAGGCGTTCGAGGCTGCGCAGCCGAACCCCGTCGAGCACAGCACCGTGGCGACCGCTCCGATCCCCTTCGCGGCCACCGACGTCGTCGGCGGCGCGGGCTACGTCGGTCTCGAGAACGACCAGAACACGATCACCGGAGCCTGCTCGATCGGCTTCACCGCTTGGACGCCCGAGCGCGAGCCGGCTCTCCTGAGCGCGGGCCACTGCACCGGTGACGGCACCACGCCGCACACCGCGCTGACGAAGCCCTCCACCGAGCCCGCCGTGGGCGGCGAGGGCTTCGAGTCGAACGGCACCGGCATCCTCGGCGACTTCGGCTTCTCGCAGTTCGGCGGCCCGGGCAACTCCGCTGTGACGGACCCCAACACTCCCGACCCCGCGGCCACCGACATCTCGGTCATCGAGAACCTCGGCGGCAGCTTCACGCTGCACCCGGAGGTCACCGACTGGACCACCGCCGGCCAGGACGACCTCGCCGCGAGCACCATCAAGATCAAGAGCGCGGGCGGCGACCCCGTCGCGGGCGAGATCTCGAAGGCCGGCCGCACCACCGGCTTCACCACCGGCACGCTCGATGCGTCGAACCCCGACCACATCGTCGACGGCTACACCATCATCGAGGACCGCTGGGTCCGCGGCTTCTCGAGCAACGTCGAGGCGGCTCCCGGCGACTCCGGCGGCGCCGTGATCCAGGGCGACCGCGCCCTCGGCGTGATCAGCGGTGGCATCCCCGATGACCCCAACACCCCCGAGAACGAGCAGTGGACCTTCGCGGCTTCGCTGAAGCACGCGCTGCCGCACATCGACGGCTACGAGGTCGCGCTCGACATCGACGCGCCCGTCGTCGAGAGCCCGGCCAACAACGCCACCGTGCAGCCCGGCTCGGATGTCGTCGTCTCCGTCCCGAGCAACGCGACCGAGCTCAGCGTCAGCACCCAGCCGAACAGCGGCGAGTCGGTCCCGGTCGAGAACGGCCAGGTCGTACTCACCGCTCCCTCCGAGCCCGGCCCCGTGACCTACTCGCTCACCGCGGCGAACGGCATGAGCTGGTCCGAGACCGTCGAGCACACCATCATCGTTGACGAGGCCGCGGTTCCCGCGCCGACCATCAACAACGTGGACACCACCAACCCGGACGTCACTCTGACCGGCACCGGCGTCGCCGGCGCCGAGGTCGAGGTCAGCATCGACGGCCAGGTCGTCGGCACCGCGACCGTGGGCCAGGACGGCAACTGGAGCGTGCAGATCGACGACCTCCAGGTCGGCGAGTACCCCGTGTCCGCGACCCAGACGGTCGATGGCCGCACCTCGGCCGCTGCGAACGGCACGATCATCGTCCGCGAGCCCCAGGCTCCCGCCCCGGCCGCTCCGGTGATCACCTCGATCACCGAGGGTGACAGCTACGCTCCCGAGAACGCACCGAGCACCATCTCCGGTACCGGTGTCGACGGCGCGACCGTCACGGTCACCGTCGGTGGCAAGGAGTACACCGCCACCGTGGCGAACGGCAAGTGGACCGTCGACCTCGGCGCCCCGCTCGCAGCCGGCACCTACTCGGCTGTCGCCGTGCAGACCGTCGACGGAGTCACCTCCGCTGCCTTCACCGTCAACTTCTCGGTGAACGCTCCGGCCACCCCGCCGGCACCGCCCGCTCCGGGCCCCGGTGACAACGGCAACGAGGGGGATCTCCCCGAGACCGGTAGCGCCTCGCTGCTGCCGCTCGGCATCTCCGCCGTGCTGATGCTGCTCGCCGGCGGCGCTGTGACGCTGTTCATGGCACGCCGCCAGAAGGCCACCGAGATCTAAGGTCTCAGGCCCAGCCCGAGACGGGGCTCCGACTTCACGGTCGGGGCCCCGTCTCTGTTTTCGTACCCCGAACATGACGCCGCTTTACTCGTCGGCTCGCATCAAGACGGCCGGCCGCGAGAGCATGGATGCATGGCCGACTGTACCGACCCGAGCGGCGTCCCCTTCGCCGAGATCGACCCGGCGATCCTGCGCACCCGGCGCACCAGCCTGAAGTGGACGCGCTATCCGGCCGACGTGCTGCCGCTCTTCGTCGCCGAGATGGACTTCACCCTGGCCCCCGTCATTCAGCGCGCCCTCGTCGAGCGCGTGCAGGCCTCCGATACCGGCTACCTCGACGGCCCAGGGCCGCTCGCGCCCGCATTCGCGGATTTCGCGCGGGATCGCTGGGGCTGGGAGGTGCCGCACGACCGCGTGCACCTCGCGACCGACGTTGCGACCGGGATCGTCGAGGCGCTGCGCGTGGCCCGGCCGGCGGGCGGCAGGATCGCGCTCCCCACGCCCGTGTACCCGAGCTTCTTCGAGATGCTCGAGGAGGTCCCGTTCGAGATCGTCCAGATCCCGCTCGCCCAGTCCCCGTCCGCGCCTCCTCCGGGGGCGCGCCTCGACCTCGCCGCGATCGAGCGCAGCTTCGCCGAGGAGCCCGGCATCGACGCGTTCCTGCTCTGCAACCCGCACAATCCCCACGGCCTCGCGCACGCCGCCGAGGACCTCGCCGAGCTGGCGCGCCTCGCCGCGCAGTACGACGTGTTCGTCATCTCGGATGAGATCCACGCGCCGCTCACCCACCGAGAGACGGTGTTCACCCCCTTCGCCCCCCTCGCCGCGGCTGCCGGCGCGCTGGCGGTGGTCACGACCTCAGCCAGCAAGGGCTGGAACCTCGCCGGCGTGAAATGCTCGGTCGTCGTCGCCGCCGACGAGCGCGCGAACGCGGTGCTGGCGAAGCTGCCTCCCGAGACCGTGACCCGCACCAGCATTCTCGGGCTGCACGCGGGCGTCGCAGCGTTCACTGAGGCTCGCGACTGGCTCGACCTGGCGATCGCGCAGATCGAGGCCAACGACCGGCTGCTCGCCTCGCTCGTCGCGGAGCGCCTCCCGGGGGTGCGCCACGCGCGCCCTCAGGCCGGCTACCTGGCCTGGCTCGACTTCCGCGACGCGGGGCTCGGGGAGCACCCGCACGCGCGCATCCTCGCCGAGGCCCGCGTCGCGCTGGGAGACGGCGCCCACTTCGGCGAGAGCGGCGCGGGGCACGTCCGCCTGAATCTCGCGTGCGCTCCCGAGACCATTCGAGAGGCCGTGGACCGCATCGCCGCGATCCTCCCCGGCGACGCCTCCGAGGAGGGCGCTCGATGACCTCGCACCCGCCCGCCGCGCAGCCCGTCACCGACTGGGACGGCTTCGACTTCGACACCCGCCAGGTGCACGCGGGAGAGTACCCGGACAAGAACATCGGCCTGCGCGTCCCGCCGATCGCGCTCTCGGCGGGCTACGTGTTCGACGATTTCGACGACCAGGCCGACCGCTTCGCCGGGCGGTCAGTCGACCCCATCTACTCCCGCCAGGGCAATCCCACGAATACGGTCGCGGAGGA
This sequence comes from Leucobacter sp., assembly GCA_031178565.1. Taxonomy (GTDB): domain Bacteria; phylum Actinomycetota; class Actinomycetes; order Actinomycetales; family Microbacteriaceae; genus Leucobacter. The sequence goes on from JAPSIU010000035.1 coordinate 12,857, forward strand.
GCGCCTCGCCTCGCTCGAGGGCGGGACCGCCTCGGTCGCGGTGTCGAGCGGACAGGCCGCGATCTCCTCCGCGCTCTTCGCACTCGCGCAGCACGGCGACCACATCGTCTCGACTGCCTCGATCTACGGCGGCACGCGGATCCTGTTCGGCCGCAGCTTCAGGCGCTTCGGGATCGAGTTCGACTACGTGTGGGATGCGGGCGACGACGCCGAGTGGGAGCGCGCGATCCGCCCGAGCACGAGGGCGATCTACACCGAGACGATCCCGAACCCGCGCAACGACGTGACGGATCTGCGTCGTATCGCGGAGGTCGCCGCGCGCCACGATCTGCCGCTCGTGGTCGACAACACGGTCGGCACGCCGGCCCTCATCCGCCCGTTCGAGCACGGCGCGAACATCGTGGTCCACTCGACCACCAAGTTCCTGACGGGGCACGGCACGGCGGTCGGAGGCGCCGTCGTCGACGGCGGGAACTTCGACTGGGAGGCGGCCGAGCGAGCCGGGCGGTCCTTCCCTCTCGTCACCGCGTCTCCGAGGCCCGGCCTCGGCTCGATGCTCGACCGGTTCGGCACCGGCGCGTACGCGCGCGCCGTGCGCGAGGCGGTGGTGAACGACATCGGCCCCTCCCTGTCCCCGTTCAACGGCTTCCTGCTGCACCAGGGCATGGAGACGCTGTCGCTGCGGATGGAGCGCCACGTCGACTCCTCGCTCGCGATCGCCGCCTGGCTCGAGGCGCAGCCCGAGGTCGTATCGGTCGACTACGCGGGTCTCCCGTCGAACTCCCTCCACGTAGTCGCGCTGCGCGACTACGCCGGCCGCACCGGATCGGTGTTCGGGGTCACCGTGCGCGGCGGCATCGACGGCGCTCGGGCATTCGTGAACGGGCTGCGCGTGTTCTCGCGCATGACGGGCATCGGCGACACCCGTTCGATGGTCATCCATCCGCTCAGCTCCACGCACGCCACGTTCGCGCCCGAGATCAACGAGCGGCTCGGTATCGCACCCGGTCTGCTCAGGCTCTCGGTCGGCCTGGAGTCCGTGAACGACCTGATCCGCGACCTGCGGACCGCCCTGGATCGCGTGGCGGAGCTGTAGCGCGGAGGAGTCTCCTACACTGGCCCTGTGCCCTCTGCCCCTGCAACCGCGCCGGAGAGTGCCGGAGCGCGGCGTCCGCTGTGGCCGTCTCTCGTCGCGGTCGCCATCGTCGTCCTCGTCGTCACGGCGATCGTCGTACTCGGCCGTCCTCTGCTGCCCATGTTCAGCGACCCGGTCCGGGCGCGGGAGACGATCGGGAGCCTGGGCGGCTGGGCTCCCCTCGCGTTCATGGCCATGCAGGTGGCGCAAGTCGTCATCGCGCCCCTGCCCGGCCAGGTGACGGGTCTCATCGGCGGCTTCCTCTTCGGCCCCTGGCTCGGCCTGCTGTACACGATGATCGGAGCCCTCGTCGGCTTCTGGCTCGTCTTCGTACTCGCGCGGAAACTCGGCAGACCGTTCGTCGAGCGGTTCGTGAAACCGACGACACTCGCGAAGTTCGATGGTGTGCTCGCCAGAGGAGGGCCGTTCGTCCTCTTCCTCATCTATCTGCTCCCGGCCTTTCCCGACGATGTGATCTCGTTCGTCGCGGGCCTCACCCGCATCCCGATCCGCACGCTGCTCGTCGTGTCCCTCGCCGGCCGCCTGCCCGGATATCTGGTCCTCAGTTTCGCGGGGGAGGGACTCACCGGGGAGAACGGAAACCCGCTCGTCGTCGGCGGCGGAGTGCTGCTGGCGCTCGGCATCGTCGCGGTCTGGCAGCGCCGGTGGATCCACGACTTCGTGACGAGCGACCACCGCGGACAGTTCGTCCGCGACTCCTGGTCGCTGTCGCTCGGAGCGACGATACTCGTCGTCGTCGGCGCCGTGATCGTCAGCGCGCTCCTGCTCTGGGCCGCCTTCGTCCCGCCCGTTCAGTAAGCGGTTCAGTACGCCGTTCTGGAAGGCGGCGCCGACGGTGCCGGGTCAGGCTGAGCCGGAGAGCACCGCACGCGCCGCCTCGACGGCTTCCGCGGTCGCCGCGTACTGATGCTCCGCCCCCGGGAACGCGCCGCTGCGCACCTCGTCGGCGTAGGCGGAGATCGCCTCGGTCATGCCGTCGCCCACGTTCCCGTAGCGCTTCACGAACTTCGCGGTGCGCCCCTCCGTGATCCCGAGCAGATCGTGCAGCACGAGCACCTGGCCATCGGCCGGCCCCGCCCCGATGCCGATGACGGGAATCCTCAGCGCCGACCTCAGAAGCTCGGTGATCTCCGACGGGACCGCCTCGATCACCAGGCAGAACGCACCCGCCTCCTGGATCCCCAACGCCTCCTCGACGATGCGCACGGCGCTCTCGCCCGTCCGACCCTGCGCCTTCAGCCCGCCGAGGGCGGTGGCCGTCTGGGGCGTGAGCCCGATGTGCCCGACCACGGCGATCCCGGCGTCGACGATCGCGCGGATCCGGCTCAGCCGCACCGGGCTTCCGCCCTCGAGCTTCACGGAGTCCGCTCCGGCCTCCTTCGCGAAGCGCACTGCGGTCTCGACGGCCTGCGCGTCGGACAGTTCCGTCGACCCGAAGGGCACGTCGCACACCACGAACGCGTTCTCCGTTCCCCGGCGCACCGCCTTCGCCAGCACGAGCATCTCGTCGACCGTCACGGACACCGTCGAATCGTGCCCGAGGACCACCTGCGCGCCCGAGTCGCCCACGAGCACCATGTCGAGCGCGCGGGCGTCGACATG
>JAPSIU010000036.1:0-9318 GCA_031178565.1 Leucobacter sp.
CCCGACGTTGACGCGCGCCGCGGCCGCGCTGACCGAGGAGCTCGACGCGCGCGAGCGCGAGGACGCGATCCGCAGCCTCGGCCTCGCCCCGGGCGCCGCGATCCCGCCCCAGATGCGCTCCCAGATCAGGGCGCTGGAGGAGGATCAGAAGCGACGCGCGACGCGGAGCCTGCGAGACGGCATGGACCGCATCCTCACGGACCTGCTCTCCCTCTACCGGGACGTGCTGCTGAGCTCGCTCGGCGCGGATCCCGAGCTCGTGAACCGGGAGCACGCCGACCGCATCGAGGACCTCGCGGAGCGCTGGTCGCCCGAGCGCGCGCTCGCCGTCGTGTCGGGGGTGGAGGCGGCCCGCGAGCGGCTCGGGAGGGGCATCACCCCGGGTCTGGTCCTCGAGGCGCTCTTCGCCCGGATCGCGGCGGGGGACGCGCGGGAGATGTGGCAGGACGCGGGGAGGGCCGCGTGAGTCGATCCGCGAGTACCGCGGATGCGACGAGGGGTGCGCGGCGGTTCAAGCGGCCCGTCGTCGTCTCCGTGATCGTCGCGGCCGCGCTCGCGATCGGCGCCTCCGTCCCGCTCGCGTTCGTCCCGCAGGATGATCGGACGACGCCGTCCGATCTCCCGGTGCTCCTGCCGGAGCAGGAGCCCGAGGGCACGGTCGAGGCCTACGGCCGGCAGGCGCCCGTGTGGCGGCCCTGCGGAGGAGGAGCGGAGTGCGCCGACGTGCGCGCTCCGCTCGACTGGGCGGATCCCGGCGGAGAGACGATCCACCTGCGCATGCTGAAGCAGCCGGCCACGGGCGGAGATCCGATCGGCACCCTGTTCGTGAACCCGGGAGGTCCGGGAGCCTCGGGCGTGGAGTACGCCGCCACCGCGATCGGCGCGATCCAGGAGGACGTGCGGCGCGAGTACGACGTGATCGGCTGGGATCCCCGCGGAGTGGGGCTCTCGAGCGCCGTCCGCTGCGTCGACGCCGCGGGCATGGACGAGTACCTCTTCGGGGACGATGCGGTGGACGACCTCGAACCCGGCGGCGACGCCTGGATCCAGGCCGCGCTGCAGGAGGCCGAGGAGTTCGGAGCGGCGTGCGCGGAGCGGACGGGGCCGCTGCTGGCGCACGTCGGTACGGCCTCGACGGTGCGCGACCTCGACATGATGCGGGCGATCGTCGGCGACAGCCGGCTCAACTACCTCGGATTCTCCTACGGCACCTACATCGGGGCGCTCTACGCCGACGCCTTCCCGGAGCGGGTCGGGCGGCTCGTGCTCGACGGCGCGATGGATCCCTCGACCACCCTGTCCGACGTGGTCCGCGAGCAGACCCGGGGCTTCGAGCTCGCGCTGCGCGCCTACGCGGAGGACTGCCTCGAACGTTCCGACTGCCCGCTCGAGGGTTCGGTCGACGAGGCGATGGCGCAGATCGGCGCGCTGCTCGATTCCGTCGACGCGCAGCCGCTGCGGGGATCCGACGGGCGCACGCTCACATCGGGCACGATGCTCACCGCGATCATCACCCCGCTCTACGCGCGGAGCAACTGGCCGTATCTCGACGAGCTCTTCGAAACCGTGGCGCAGGGCGACGCCGATGCGGCGCTCTTCCTCGCCGACTTCTACTACGACCGCGAGAACGGGGAGTACCTGAGCAACTCGACCGAGGCGTTCTCGGCGGTGAACTGCCTGGACTACCCGAGTCCGCTCGACCCCGAGCGCATGCGCGCCGAGGCCCGCCAGCTCGAGGAGATCGCCCCCACGATCGGCCGGTTCCAGGGATACGGGGACATCGGCTGCGCCGGCTGGCCCGTCACGAGCGCCGAACCCCGTGAACCCGTGACCGCGGCGGGAGCCGATCCGATCCTCGTCGTCGGCACGACGGGTGACCCCGCCACCCCGTACCGCTGGGCCGTCTCGCTCGCGGAACAGCTCGAGAGCGGGGTGCTCCTCACCTACGAGGGAGAGGGGCACACGGCCTACGGCGATGACGAGTGCGTCAATCGGGTCGTCGACGACTATCTGCTGACGGGCGAGGCGCCCGAGGAGGATGCCCGCTGCGGCTGATGGCCGGGTGCGCAGTCCGCTCCATCTGCGTGCTAAAGTAGTTGCTTGTGTGCGAGAGCGATCCCGCACCGCGCCGCCTTAGCTCAGGGGTAGAGCAGTTCCCTCGTAAAGAACAGGTCGTCGGTTCAAATCCGACAGGCGGCTCCAGATCTGAATGACGTTTGGCCCTCGCTCGAGGGATCGATCCGGGGCGTCACCGACCCCTCGCACTGAACATCAACTTGCCAATATCGCAAACCTATTTGCGGTCCGCGCGCCATGCCGCGCAGGATGGGTGCATGGTAGAGAACCGATGGGACGCGATCATCGTCGGCGGAGGGCCCGCGGGGCTCTCGGCCGCGCTCATGCTCGGCCGCTCGCGGCGCCGGGTGCTGGTGATCGACGCCGGCAGCCCCCGCAATCGCTTCGCCGCCCATATGCACGGGGTGCTCGGTCAGGAGGGCGTGCCGCCGGAGCGGCTTCTCGAACGAGGCCGCGCCGAGGCGGCCGGCTACGGGGTCGAGTTCGCCGACGGAGCCGTCGAGCGGGTCGAGCGCGAGCCCGGCGGCCTGCGGGTCGTCACCGAGGACGGAACACCACGGTCCTCGCGGGCGCTGATCGCCGCGACCGGGCTGAGCGACGAGCTCCCCGAGATCCCGGGGCTCGCCGAGCGGTGGGGCACCAGCGTGCTGCACTGCCCCTACTGCCACGGCTGGGAGGTGCGCGACCAGCGCCTCGGCGTCCTCACGACTTCGCCCATCGGCTTGCACCAGGTCGAACTCGTGCGCCAGTGGAGCGACCGCGTGACGGTCTTCGCCGCGGGGCTCGGGGAAGTCGCCCCCGAGACCGAGCGGCGCCTGCGGGCGCGCGGCATCGTGCTCGAGACCGCATCGGTGGCCGAGATCGTCGGCGAGGGCACGGCCGTCTCCGCCGTCCGCCTCGACGACGGGCGCGAGTCGCCGGTCGACGCGATCTTCACCGTCGGAATGCCGCGGCCTCACGAGGACTTCCTCGCTCCGCTGGGATTGGCGCGCGACGACACCCCGTTCGGCTCCTTCGTCGCCGTCGACGCCGCGGGCAGGACGAGCGACGACCGGATCTGGGCGATCGGCAACGTCGTGAACCCCGCGGCGAACGTGCCCATGTCGATCGGCGCCGGTTCCTTCGCCGGCGCCGCCGTGAACGCCGCGCTCGTCTCCTGGGACTTCGACGCCGCCGAGCGCCATGAGGAACCGGAGCCGCGGGTCGCGCCGGTCGATTTCTGGGAGGAACGATACGCGGGATCCGGTCCCGTCTGGTCCGGCGAGGTCAACCGAGTGCTCGCCGATGTCGCGGGCGCCCTGACCCCCGGGCGCGCGCTCGACCTGGGCTGCGGCGAGGGGGCGGACGTCATCTGGCTCGCGCGGAACGGTTGGGAGGCCACCGGCGTCGACATCTCGCCCACCGCGATCGGGCGCGCCGCCGTCGCTGCCGACCGGGCGGGACTCGGCCCCGACCGGGCGCGGTTCCTCGTCTCCGATCTCACGACGATGCCCGACGGCGCCTACGAGCTCGTCTCCGCGAGCTTCCTGCAATCCCCGGTGGATCTGCCCCGCGAGGACATCCTGCGGGAGGCGAAGGCGCGCGTCGCCTCGGGCGGGCACCTGCTCATCACTTCGCACGCGAGCGCCCCGCCCGGATCCGACATGTCTCACGGGCACCGGCACCGCTTCCCCACTCCGGAGCTGGAGCTGGAGCACCTCGAGCCGGACCCGCGGGAGTGGGAGGTCGTCCTCGCCGAGACCCGGTCGAGGGAGGCGACCGCGCCCGACGGCGAACCGACCGTCCTCGAGGACGCCGTCGTCCTGATCCGGCGCATCTGACCCCCGCTGCACCCGTTCCGCGGTGGTCTCGGGGCCTCGCGCGAGCGCATAGGCTATGGTGCGTGAGTTCACGCGCCTCCTCCGTCTCCGCCGCCCCGGCACGACCCGGGAAGGCGCGGATCGCGCTGTGGGACAACGCGCGCTTCGTGCTCATCGTGCTCGTCGTCATCGGTCACGTGATCTCCACGGTCCGCACCGACAGCGTGCTCGCCTTCGACCTCTACGTGTACATCTACCTGTTCCACATGCCCGCGATGATCCTGCTCTCCGGGCTCTTCTCGAGGGCCGAGACGAGCCCGAAGGCGATCCGGTCCACGATCCAGCTGTTCGCCACGTGGGGGCTCTGGGAGGGGATCTGGGCGGTGATCCACCTGCTCGCCGACGGCAAGGCGCCGGGCGAGCGCTTCCTCGTGTCCCCGGCCTGGACCCTGTGGTTCCTGGTGACCCTCGCCACGATGCGGATCGTGCTGCCGTACATCGCGATGCTGCGCCGCCCGCTGCTGTTCTCCATCGTCGTCGCGCTCGTGTCCGGACTCAGCCCGGCGGTCGGCACGGAGTTCTCGGCCTCGCGCACGCTGATCTTCCTGCCCTTCTTCGTGGCCGGATGGTTGATCAAGGAGCGCGCCTGGTTGGACGGCAACTGGTTCGCGTGGCCGTCCGTGTTCCTGCGGACCGCCGCCTGGATCGTGCTCGGCGGCGTGGCGCTCGTCATCCTGCTCGTGCCCGGGCTGCGAGAGATGTGGCGGATCGATCGCTGGCTCACGTGGCGCGACGACTACGCGCGGCTGTTCGAGCGTGCCCCGCTCGGGGAGTGGCACCCGACGCAGTGGGGCGACATCGCCCTCGGCGGCGCGGCCGTGACGGCCGGTCTGCTCGGGCTGGCGGCCGTCATGATCTTCGCCATTCTCGTCGTCGTGCCACGGGCGCACGGGATCGCCACGGTGTGGGGCGCACGGACCCTCTACGTGTATCTGCTGCACGCCCCGATCGTCTGGGGGCTGCGGACGACGGGCGTGATCGACCGGATCGGGGATCTGGGGATCCTCGGCCTCATCCTGCTCGTGCTCATCGGGGTCGGGATCGGCCTGCTGCTGTCGATGACGTGGGTGACCCGGGTGTTCCGGCCGGTGATCGAGCCGGACTTCGGCCGGCTTCTGCAGCGGTCCCCCGCCTGATCCCACGTCCGACGCCGAGACGAACCCCGCGGTGCGGAGTGCGGATGTCGGCGGGAGGCGGTAGCTTCGGAGCAGGGCCCCGACGACGGGGCCGGTCGATGCTCCAGGAGTTCCGATGCCGCAGCGGTCCACCGTCCTCAGAGGGATCCGGCGCGCGCTGACGACGTTCGCCGCGGTCGTGCTCGTCGCTCCGATGAGCATCGGGTGCGCGACGATCGACCCGGATCCGGGCTGGCGGGCGCCCGCGTGGTCCGATGCTCCGGGAGTCCGGTCGGTCGTGCAGGTGGAGCCCGGCGAGGGCGCCGACCCGGCACCCGATCCCGAGCCCGACCAGGCGGAGCCGGGGTTCATCGAGGGGCGGATCCGGAACGACGCCGTGCAGCTGCAGGCCCGCTACGTGGAGCTGCCGGGGGTCCACGTGTTCAACACCCGCGTCTCGGAGCTGCTCCGGGAGGCGATCGGGGCGACGGGGAAGAGCTTCGAGCCCGAGGTGTTCCCGGTCGACGCCGGGCTGGGCGATCGGGGATGCGTGCCGGGGTCGCTGAGCTGGCCGGCCGAACGCGTGCTCGCGTCGCCCGAGACGGGCCCGACCGGCGGCAGCGGCACCGCGGTGACCTGCGAGATCGTGGCCATGTTCGCCAGCGTGGTGGCGGTCTCGATGCGCACCGTCACCGGAACGGAGGAGGCGATCACCCGAGACGCTCGGGTGACGCTCTACGCCGATCTCGCCTCGGGAGGGCTGCACGAGGGGAGCGCTCAGTGGAACGGCGACGCCTCACCCGGCCTGTGGCTGCGCGCGGTGGAGCAGCTGCGCCGCGCGTCAGGCGGGCTGAGCGCCGCTCCGCTGGCCGCGCCCCCGGAGGACCAACTCGCCCTCGCCACCCGCGCGCTCGAGACCGTTCGCCATCTCGACGGAGGGGGCGCGACGCTCACGATCCCTCCGGGCTTGGCGTCGCCGGAGCTCGCCGGGCTCGGGATTGACGCGACAGCCGGTGCCACGGTCGTCGAGGTCGACGCCGAAACGCTCTCCTCATGGGAGAGCGAGCTGGCCGCCGAGCTGAGAGGCCGGGCCGCGGAGCCGTTCGTCGGACTGCCCGCCTGGAACGGGAACCAGGGCGTCGACTGCGGCCTCGTCGCCTGCGTGGCCGTGACCTACGACGACGGCCCGTCCGCCTTCACGACGTCGCTGCTCGACACGCTGCTGGCCGAGCGGGCGCCCGCGACGCTGTTCATGCTCGGCGGCGCGGCGCGGGGAATGCCCGAGGTCGTCCGGCGGGCGGTGGCCGAGGGGCACGAGCTGGGAAGCCACACGATGACGCATCCGGACCTCACGCGGGTGAAGCCGGAGGAGGCCCGGCGAGAGGTGCTCGAGGCCGGCTCCGTGCTCTCGGAACTGACGGGCCTGCCGATCACGACCTTCAGGCCGCCCTACGGAGCCCTGAACGACAAGGCGCTCGACGCGATCGGCCTCCCGGCCGTGCTGTGGTCTGTCGACACGCTCGACTGGAAGACGCCCGGGACCGAGGCGCTCGTGCAGCGCTCCGTCGGGGAGGCGGCCGTCGGCGACATCATTCTGTTCCACGACACCCACGCGGAGACGGTCGAGGCCGCGAGCGCGGTGTTCGGGGGACTCAGGAACCGCGGTTTCACCCCGGTCACGGTCACTCAGCTCTTCGGGGGAGACGTGCCGAACGGAAGGGTGTCGGAGCGGTGAGCGGGCGGGAGATCGGGAGGAACGGCACCGCGGGGCGCGGCGCGCGGCCGGGGCGCGGCAGACGGCGGGTGACCGGATCCGTCCTCGGGATCCTGATCCTCGGTGCGGTCGTCGTCGGGTACGCCGTCACGCTCGGACCGGGTCACTACGCCCGCCTGCACGCGGAGGTGACGGAGCAGGGGCTGCCGGTGGAGGTCACCGGAGATCTGAGCGTCACCCCCGGGGCCGGCTGGATCGCGGAGCCGCTCGTGACCGATCTCGTCGATTGGCCGCCGCTGCCGCGGCTCCAGGACTGGTCGGTGCTGTTCGGAGAGGAGACGGGCGTGCTGCTGCGCTCGCCGGATCAGCGGCTGCGCGTCGAGCTCCGGTCCGACGGCGAGGATGCGCCGAGGGGCGAGGTGCTGACCGAGATCCTGGCCTCGGGGCTCACGGTGCGGCACGTGGACACGCCGTCCTCGATCCTCGCGGTGGTCGACACGGCGTCAGGGCCGCTCTCCCTGCGCGCCGAGGTCGAAGAGGGGGAGTCCATCGACGCCTATCGGCCCACGGTATCGCTGCTGCTCGAGAGCATCGGAGCGGGGTGAGACCGCGGTTACGCCGCGTCCTCGGGTACGAGCAGCTGATGCTGCGCCAGTTCGCGGTAGAGCGGGGTCGACGCGACGAGTTCCTCGTGAGTGCCCTCGCCGATCACCCGGCCGTCGTCGAGCACGACGATCTTGTCCGAGTCCACCACCGTCGAGAGGCGATGGGCGATCACGATGAGCGTGCGGCCCGTCGAAACCGAGTCGAGGGCCTCGCGCATCAGGCGCTCGTTCACGCCGTCGAGGCTCGCGGTCGACTCGTCGAGCAGCAGGATCGGGGGAGCGGTGAGCAGCGCGCGGGCGATCGCGAGCCGCTGCTTCTCGCCGCCCGACAGCATGATCCCGTTCTCTCCCACTTGGAGGTCGAGCGCGGACGCGAGCCCGGACGGCGCCTCTCCGTCGGCCGTAGCGCGCTCCCGCCCGAGGGAGCGGTCGAGGAGGCCGCCGAGGTTCACGGCGCGGAGCACGCGCTCGCAGGCGGCGTCCGAGGCCTCGGGTGCCGCGAGCCGCAGGTTGTCGCCGAGGCTGCCGGCCAGGACCGGGGCGTCCTGCTCGACGTAGCCCAGCTGCGCGCGGAGCTCGGCGCGGTCCAGTGTCCGCAGGTCCGCCCCGTAGAGGGAGACGGCTCCCTCGTCGGGGTCGTAGAACCGCTCGATCAGGCCGAGGATCGTGGACTTCCCGGCACCGGAGGGTCCGACGAGCGCGACGCGCGTGCCGCGCGGCACCTCGAAGGTGACCCCGTGCAGCACCGGCGTCGCGACGATCTCCGGGGGCGCGGCTTCCGCCTCGCGCTGCGCGCCGCGACCTCCTCGGACGAGCTGCCGGGCATCCGCGCGGGCGGGAGCGGCCGAGCGATAGGTGAAGCGGACGTTCGACAGGCGCACGGCCGGGGCGTAGTCGAGGCGGGATTCCGCGAGCGGCACCACCCGACCGATCGGCGAGAGCTCGAGGTCGCGATCGGTCTCCGTCGGAAGCGCCGTGATCTCCTGAATCCGGCCGAGCGCCCCGAGCGCCTGGTTGATCGCGGCGATCGCGCCGAAGGCCTGGCCGAGCGGCGCCACCATGAGGAACAGGAAGACGATGAACATGACGAGCTGCGCGATCGTGATCGAGCCGGTCGCCACGCGGAAGCCGCCGAGGCCCAGCACGACGAGGAACGACAGCTGCATCGCGAGGAATGAGACCGGCACGATGAAGGCCGAGATGCGGGCGACCCGCACGCCGAGCACGTAGGCCTCGGTCGCATCGCGCTCCGTGGCCTCCTGCTCCCGCTCGGCAGCCCCCGCCGCCCGGATCGTGCGGATCGACGAGATCGTGCGGTCGACCTGCGCGGCGAGATCGCCCACCTTCTCCTGGGCCCTCGCGACCGCGGGGCGGATCCTGTTCGACACGAGCACGACCACCACGAGCGCGACGACGATCACGCCGAACGTGATCCCGAACAGCATCGGATCGATCACGAGCATGCCGATGAGCGCGCCGAAGAACACCAGCAGCCCGCTGAGCGCCTCGACGAGACCCTGGGTGAGCACGGCGCGGAGCAGCGTGGTGTCGCTGCCCACGCGCGAAACGAGATCGCCGGTTCTGCGGCGATCGAACTGGGAGATGGGAAGATTCAGGATCTTCCCGATGAGGCGCTTGCGGCTCGTCAGCACCACACCCTCGCCCATGCGCTGCAGCACGTAGTGCTGCAGCCCGCTGAGCACGGAACCGACGACCACGATCACCGTGAGCAGGGCGAGCAGCCAGCCGAGGGGGCGGCCGCCCTCCACCCGGGCGATGATCTGACCGAGGATAGGGGGCTGCACGAGCGAGGCGACGGCGCCCGCGAGGCCGAGCCCGACCGCGAGAATGAGCAGCCGACGCTGCTCGAAGAGGTAGGGGATGAGCTGTTTCAGCGAGGCGCGCGGTCCTCGCGAGACCTCCGATTGACTTGCCACTCCGCCAACTCT
>JAPSIU010000036.1:9328-15502 GCA_031178565.1 Leucobacter sp.
CGCCTGTGATCCCGCGCAGTTGCACCGCGAGGTGCAGCGCTGCCTCCGCTGCCTCCTTGCCCTTCGACTCGGGAGCACCCGGTCGACCGGAGCGGTCGAGCGCCTGCTGCTCGGTGTCGGTCGTCAGCACGCCGAAGCCCACGGGTTTGCCGGCGTCGAGCTGCACGCGCGTGAGTCCGTCCGTGACGGCGTTGCAGACGTACTCGAAGTGGGGGGTGCCCCCTCGGATGATGACGCCGAGGCAGACGACCGCGTCGAAGCGGCTCCCCAGCGCGGCCTGCGCGGCGAGCGGCAGCTCGAACGCGCCCGCGACCCGGAACAGCGCGGCTTCGGCGCCGGCGGCCGCGACCGTCTCCTCCGCACCGCGGATCAGCGCGGCCATGATCTCGTCGTGCCAGCTGCCGGCGATGACGGCGACGTGCAGTCCCGTCGCGTCGACCGTGAGGTTCGGGGCTCCCGCTCCGCTCATGTTGTGCTCCTCGTCTCCTACTGTGCTACTGGACCTGATCGGGCAGGTGGTGCCCCATCCGGTCCCGTTTCGTATTGAGGTACCCGATGTTCTGCTCGGTCACACCGACGAGCAGCGGCACCCGCTCGGCCACGTCGATCCCGTGCGCCGCGAGCTGAGCGACCTTCTCGGGGTTGTTGGTCAGCAGCCGCACCCGTTCGAGGCCGAGCTCGGCGAGGATCTCCGCCGCGGCCGTGTAGTCGCGGTCGTCTGCGGGGAGCCCGAGCTGGAGGTTCGCATCGAGGGTGTCGAGCCCCTGCTCCTGGAGCTGGTAGGCGCGCAGCTTGTTCGCCAGTCCGATCCCCCTGCCCTCATGCCCGCGCAGGTATACGACGACGCCCCCGCGCTCGTGGATGAGATCGAGCGCCGCGTCGAGCTGGGGTCCGCACTCGCACTTGAGCGAGCCGAAGGCCTCACCCGTGATGCACTCGGAGTGCACGCGGACGAGTGCGCCCTCCTCGGGGACCGATCCGTCGGGCCCCGGGGCGATGAGGGCGATGTGGTCGACGCCGGCCCGGCGATCCCGGTACGCGAGGGCCCGGAACTCGCCGTGCTCGGTGGGGAGCAGCGTGTCGGCGCGCAGGCTGACGCGGCGGTGCTGCTGCTCCACGGGTGGCGCGGTCTGAGGTTCATGCTCGTTCAGGTATGCGATCAGCTGCTCGATGGTGATGACGGGGATGTTCTCGCGCGCCCCCAGCTGGATCAGCTCGGGGAGCCGCATCATCTCGCCGTCCTCGGCCACGATCTCGGCGATGACGGCGACGGGGCGCAGGCCGGCGAGCCGCATGAGCTCCACTCCCGCCTCGGTGTGGCCGTCGCGAGCTCGCACACCGCCGTCGACGGCCCGGAGGGGGAGGACGTGGCCCGGCCGGTGGATGTCCGCCGGGGTCGCGTCGGGGTTCGCGAGCGCGCGGACCGTGGTGGTCCGGTCGCTCGCGCTGATGCCGGTGGTGACGCCGCTGGCCGCGTCGACGGTCACCGTGTAGGCCGTCCCGCGGGCGTCCTCGTTGCGCTCCACCATCATGGGGAGATCGAGCTGGTCCGCGACCTCGTTGGTCATCGGAGCGCAGAGCAGCCCCGATGACCAGCGAACCGTCCAGGCGATCCACTCCGGGGTGGCGAGTTCGGCGGAGAGGATCACATCCCCCTCGTTCTCCCGGTGCTCGTCGTCGGCGACGATCACCGGCCGGCCGGCCCGAATCGCGGAGAGGGCCTCTTCGATGCCGGCGATGCCGGGAGTGGTGCCGGTGGCGGTCATGATGCGGTTCCTTCGGTGAGGGGGTGAGGGGTTCCTGCGGGCGTGCCGACTCCGAGGCGCAGCATGCGGGCGACGTGCCGCGCGAGGATGTCGGTCTCGACGTTGACGCGGTCTCCGGGTTCGAGCGCTCCGAGCGTCGTCGCGGCGAGCGTCTCGGGGATGAGCGACACCTCGAACCACTGCTCGGCCTCGCCCTCGTCGGAGATCGAGGACACGGTCAGCGAGACCCCGGAGAGCGTTACCGAGCCCTTGTCGACCAGCAGCGGTGCGAGCTCGGGGGCGAGGGAGAAGCGGAGCACGCGCCAGGCCTCGCCGGGTGTCGTCGACAGCAGCGTCGCGGTGCCGTCGACGTGCCCCTGCACGATGTGGCCGCCGAGGCGGGTGTCCACGCGCACGGCGCGCTCGAGGTTGACGCGATCCCCGGGCTCGAGCGAGCCGAGCGTCGACATGCGGATCGACTGCGCCATGACGTCGGCGGTGAAGGCGCCGCGGCCATCGGCCGTCGCTCCCCGCTCGATCACGGTCAGGCACACGCCGGAGACGCAGATCGACGCCCCGTGCGCGGCGTCGCTCGTGACGAGCGGACCGGCGATCGTGAGGCGGAGCGAGTCGCCGCTCGTCTCCACGGCGACGATCTCGCCGATCTCTTCGATGAGTCCTGTGAACATCAGGGTCCTTCCTCGGCTGGAACGATGGAGGCTGCGACGAGAAGATCGGCCCCGAGCTGCACCGTCCGCGAGACGCGGAGGCGGCGGATCCCGGACATGCTCGCGACCCCGAGGTCGCCGAGCGCGAGGCGGGGGCCGCCGAGCAGCGCGGGAGCGAGGTAGACGAGCACCTCGTCGACGAGCCCAGCCGCGATGAACGCGCTCGCGACGGTCGGCCCGCCCTCGACGAAGAGCCGGCGGACGCCCCGCTCGTGCAGGCTCGTGAGATCCCGCGCGAGGTCGTCTCCGGGGAGGCGGATCGGGGCGTCGAGCCCGCGAGCCGCGAGGGCCGGGTGGTCGAGCACGCGCGCCCCTGCCGGGATCGGACGCCGCCCCAGCACCACGGGGACTGGCTGGTCCGCCGGGGGGACGAGGAGGTCGCCCCGCTCCGCGCGAGCAGTGAGCGCGGGGTCGTCCGCGATGAGGGTTCCGGTGCCCACGAGGATCGCGTCGGCCTCGGCGCGCCTGCGGTGCACGTCGCCCCGCGCATCCGGCCCCGTGATCCACCGGCTCGTGCCGTCAGCGGCAGCCGCTCGTCCGTCGAGGGTCTGCGCCCACTTGACGGTGACGTGCGGTCGGGGGGCGTCGATGTCGCAGGGCGCGACCCGGTGCCGCGCGAGCCAGGGCATCAGGAGCGCGCGGGCCTCGCCCGGCAGCACTCCGCCGCGCACGTCGACGCCCGCCGCCCGCAGGGTCTCCGCCCCGCCGGATGACGTCCGCCCCGGGTCGTCGAGCGCATAGGCGACGGCACCGATCCCGAACTCGGCGAGCGCTGTCGCGCAGGGACCCGTGCGGCCGGTGTGGTTGCACGGCTCGAGGGTGACGACCGCGGTGAGCTCTCCGGCCCGGGATCGCCACTCGGCCGGAACCCTGGAGATCGCCTCGACCTCCGCGTGGGGCGTTCCGGCTCCCCGGTGCCAGCCCTCCGCGACGATGCGTCCTGCGGGGTCGAGGACCGTGCAGCCGACCTGCGGGTTGATGTCGGTGGCGGGACCGCGTCGGGCGAGGAGCAGCGCGCGATGCATCGCATCCTCGATGAGCGTCCGCTCGAGCATCCCGTTCCGCCGTTCTACCGCGTACCGGGCGTGCAGGGCTGCCGGGTGACCGCCATCCCCGCGTTCCTCTCATCCGGACTAGAGCCGCGTAGCGCGCTCATCACCGTCGGCACCGGAATTCCACCGGTTCGGCCTCGCTGGTGCGAGGTTCGCGGACTGTCACCGCCGGTTCGGATTCTCACCGACCCCGGAACACGCTATCTACTGTATCCCCATTTCAGAGGAGTGGATTGATCTAAATACCGACTTGATCGCGAATGAAGCCGCGACCCGCGCCGCGCCTACTCCCCGAACGCCGGCATCACCTCGGAGATGAAGAGTTCGAGCGAGCGCTTCTTCTCCTCATGGCTCAGCGAGTTGTCGTTCCAGAAGCTGTACTCGGTGACACCGAGCGCCTCGTAGTGGCGCAGGCGCTCGATCACCTCCTCCGGGGTCCCGATCATGGCCGTCCGGTGCAGGGATTCGAGCGAGAACTCGGGCTTGTCCGCGAACACCTCTTCCGGCGTGGGATCGAGGAATCCGTTGACCGGGACCTTCTTGTTGCCGAACCAGGCTCCGAAGGTGCGGTAGAACTTGTTGACGCCGGCGGCGCCGATCTTCCACGCCTCGGGCTCTTCGGGCGAGTGCACGTAGGTGTGTCGCAGCACCATGATCTCGGGCCGCTTCGTCACTTCGGGATGGTTGGCGATCGCGGTCTCGTATTTGTTCACGAGGTCCTCGACCTCTTCGTCGCCCTTCATGAGGGGCGTCACCATGACGTTCGCGCCGTTCGCCACGGCGAAGTCGTGCGACTCGGGGCTGCGCGCCGCGACCCACACCGGCGGGTTCTTCTGAACGGGTTTCGGCACGCTGGTCGAGGTCGGGAATCGGAAGACCTCGCCCTCGAATGCGAAATCGCCGTCCCAGAGGCGGTTCACGGTCGACACGATCTCGTTCATCGCCTTGCCGCCGTCGGTGGCGGGCATGCCATCGGCCAGGCGGTCGAACTCGAACTGGTAGGCGCCGCGGGCCACACCGAGCTCGGCCCGACCGCCACTGATGACGTCGAGCAGCGCGACCTCGCCGGCCGCGCGGATCGGGTTCCAGAACGGTGCGATAATGGTGCCCGCGCCGAGGCGGATCTTCGTGGTGCGGGCGGCGAGGTAGGCGAGCTGGGGCATCGGATTCGGCGAAGCCGTGTACTCCATGGAGTGGTGCTCGCCGATCCAGACCGTGCTGAAGCCGCCGGCCTCGGCGAGCAGCGTCAGCTCGACGAGGTTGTTCCAGTGCTGCTCCTCCGATACCGAGTCGTCATAACGCTCCATGTGGATGAAGAGTGAGAAACGCATGTCCTGCTCCTTCTGTGTACGGGATGTCTATTCGTGAGCCGCAGCGGTGCGCTCGGCGATCGTCCGGTTGGTGCGCGACCAATGCTCGTGCTCGATCTCGCGCACGAGCACGGTGATGTTCTCGGGGGCCGCGCCGACGGTCTCCTCGGCGGCGCGGTGCACGGCGTCGATGAGAGCGCGCAGCTGCTCGGGCGAGCGCCCGCGGGCGATCGAGATGTCGATGAGGGGCATGGCGGATCAGCCCCGCATCACGAAGGGGTCGGAGACGGGTCCCTCGTCGGTGTTGATCCACACGCTCTTCAACCGGGTGTACTCGTACATCGACTCGATGCCGTGCTCGATGCCCACGCCCGAGTTCTTGAAGCCCTGGCGGGGCGACATCGGCGACATGGCGCGGTAGGTGTTCACCCAGATGGTGCCGGCGTCGATGCGGCGCGCGAGCCGATGGGCGCGGGCGAGGTTCTGCGTCCAGACGCCCGCCGCGAGGCCGTACTCGGTGTCGTTGGCGAGTGCGACCAGCTCGTCCTCGTGCTCGAACGGCATGATCGCCGCGACGGGCCCGAAGATCTCCTCGCGCACCACCCGCATGTCGTTGTTCACGTCGGTGAGCACGGTGGGGGCGTAGTAGTAGCCGGGCAGCTCGAGGCCGTCGGGTCGCCCGCCGCCGGTGTGCACGGTCGCGCCCTCCGAGGCGCCGAGCCGCACGTACGAATCGACCTTGTTCAGCTGGTCGGAGAAGGCGAGCGGCCCCAACTCGGTCTCGTCGGCGAGCGGATCGCCGATCCGGATCGACCGCGCCCGCTCCGTGACCCGCTCGAGCAGCTCGTCGTACACGGCCTTGTGGGCGAAGACGCGGCTGCCCGCGATGCAGGTCTGCCCGCCCGCCGCGTAGATGCCGGCGACGACGCCCATCGCGGCGTTCGCGACGTTCGCGTCGTCGAACACGATGTTGGGGCTCTTGCCGCCGAGCTCGAGGGTGCAGCCGATGAAGCGCGCAGCCGCCTCGCTCGCGATGCGGGAGCCGGTGGCGGTCGATCCGGTGAACGAGATCTTCGCGAGCGCGGGGTGGCTCACGAGGGGCGCGCCGGCCTCGGCGCCCAGCCCGGTGACCACGTTCATCACGCCCGCCGGGAAGCCCGCCTCGAGCGCGAGCTCGGCGAGGCGCAGGATCGTGCGCGAGGTGTACTCGCTGGGCTTGATGACCACGGTGTTGCCCGCGGCCAGCGCCGGGGCGAGCTTCGAGGTGGTGAGGGTGAGGGGCGAGTTCCAGGGTGTGATGACGCCCACGACGCCGAGGGGTTCGCGCTGCGTATAGTTG
>JAPSIU010000284.1 GCA_031178565.1 Leucobacter sp.
TCGAGCAAACTAGCCCGAGGTCTCCGCAAGCTGCGAGCTCGCGGGCACCGCATAGATTATCGAGCAAATAGGCCCGAGGTCTCCTCAAGCTGCAGGTTCAATATTTGCTCGATAATCTATATTATGTCAGATTGAGGATCGGAGACGGCGGAGCGACCCCACCGAAACACCACACACCACTACCCTCTCCTCACCCCTGCGCGTCGAGGTGCGAGATGAACTCGTCAGCGGCGCCGAGGTTCCTGGCGAGTCTCGCCCGCCGCTCCTCGGCGTCGGCGCGGAAGTCCGCGAGAGCTCGGCGCGCGTCCTCGCCGGCGGCGCCCTCCGCGTGCACGCCGTCGATCACTCGCAGCAGATCCCCCATCTGCTCGAGCGAGTATCCGAGGGGTTTCATCCGCCGGATCAGCATGAGTCGATCGAAGTCGGTCTCCGTATACAGGCGGAACCCGCCCTCCGTCCGTCCCGAGGGCCTGAGCAGGCCGATCTCGTCGTAGTGGCGGATCGTCCGCAGCGACAGTTCGGTCCGTTCCGCCAGTTCGCCGATGTGCATGGTTCCCGTTCCGGGCACGACGGCCTCCTCATCTCGGTTCGACATCTCGGTTCGACACAACCCTAACGTTACGTTACTGTTGACTTCTGTGTCCACGTGAGCTGGACGACATCTGCCGCCCCAGAGACATTCTCCGCTTTCTCCCTGAAGGCGTCCGCCCGAAACCAGGAGGTGCCGCATGCCCTCGGCCACTGCGACCACAGATGACACGAGCCGGTACCGCCCGGAACCGTCGGTGCTGACGGCACTGAGGACCCCTCGCATCCTCACCAGAGAGGTGCTCGCCGGACTCGTCGTCGCACTGGCGCTGATCCCGGAGGCGATCTCCTTCTCGATCATCGCGGGTGTGGACCCGAAGGTCGGCCTGTTCTCCTCGTTCATCATGGCGATCACGATCGCCTTCGTCGGCGGCCGACCGGCAATGATCACCGCCGCAACCGGCGCCATCGCCCTCGTCATCGCGCCCGTCGCCCGCGAGTACGGCATGGACTACTTCATCGCCACCGTGCTCCTGGCAGGGGTTCTGCAGATCGTGCTCGCCGTGTTCGGCGTCGCGAAGCTCATGCGCTTCATCCCGCGCAGCGTCATGGTGGGCTTCGTCAACGCGCTGGCGATCCTGATCTTCATGGCGCAGCTCCCCCACCTCGTCGGCGTGCCCTGGCTGGTCTATCCGCTCGTGGCCGTCGGCCTGATCGTCATGGTGCTCATGCCGAGGATCACTCGGGTGATTCCCGCTCCGCTCGTGTCCATCATCATCGTCACAGCGGCGGTGCTGGTCTTCGCGCTGAACGTGCCGACGGTGGGCGACCAGGGAGAGCTCCCCCGCAGCCTCCCCGAGCTCTTCGTCCCGAACGTGCCGCTCACCTGGGAGACCCTCACGATCATCGCTCCCTACGCACTCGCGATGGCGCTCGTGGGCCTGATGGAGTCGCTGATGACCGCGAAGCTCGTCGACGACGTCACCGACACCCACTCGAACAAGACCCGCGAGAGCTGGGGCCAAGGCGTCGCGAACATCGTGTCCGGCGTCTTCGGCGGGATGGGCGGCTGCGCCATGATCGGGCAGACCATGATCAACGTGAAGGCCTCGGGGGCCCGCACCCGCATCTCGACCTTCCTCGCCGGCGTCTTCCTGCTGATCCTGATCGTGGTGCTCGGCGACGTGGTCGCCGTCATCCCCATGGCCGCGCTCGTCGCGGTGATGATCATGGTCTCGGTCGGCACCTTCGACTGGCACAGCATCACACCCTCGACGCTCAAGCGCATGCCGAAGAGCGAGACCTTCGTGATGGCGGCCACCGTCGCGGTCGTCGTCGCGACCCACAACCTCGCGATCGGCGTGATCGTGGGCGTCTTCGTCGCATCGGTGCTCTTCGTGCGTCGTGTCGCGCACTTCGTGTCCGTGGATCGGGAGATCACCGAGCACTTCGGCGAGGAGCGCGCCCACTACACCGTCACCGGCGAGCTGTTCTTCGCCTCCAGCAACGACCTCACGACCCTCTTCGAGTACTCCAGGGATCCCGACCGCGTGATCATCGACATGTCGCAGTCCCACATCTGGGACGCCTCCACGGTCGCCGCCCTCGACGCGATCGTCACGAAGTACGAGCAGCACGGCAAGACGGTTGAGCTGATCGGCATGAATCAGCACACGAGCGATTTCCACACGCGGCTCAGCGGCGGGCTCGGCGCCGGTCACTAGCGCACGGCGGAAGCCGGGCTATCGGCGAAAAGCCGGGCTAGCCGATGATCGGCCGCTCCTCGGGAAGCGTGTAGAACTGGCGACGCTGGCGGACGGCGAGCGCCGAGGCGAAGGCGATCGGACCGACGCGCCCCGTCAGCATGAGCGCCGAGAGCACGTACTTGCCGAAGGCGCCGACCTCCGCCGATATGCCGACGGAGAGCCCGCAGGTCGCGAACGCCGAGATGACTTCGAAGAGGATCCTGTCGAGTTTCGCATCGCTGACGATCGTGAGCAGACCCGCCGCGACCAGTACGAGCGTCGCTCCGAGAAAGATCACGCTGATGGCGAGCCGCAGCGTCCCGTTCGGGATCTGCCGCCCCAGAGCATTGGTGCTCTGCGTGCCGCGCGCCTCGGCCGCGATCGCGAGGAACAGCACCGCGAGCGTCGTGACCTTGATGCCGCCCGCCGTCGACGCCGATCCCCCGCCGACGAACATCAGCGCGTCGCTCATCAGCATCGTCGTCGCGGTCGAGGACTCGGTGTCGACGATCGAGAACCCGCCGGAACGCAGCATCGCCGATGCGAAGAGGGCGTTCCCGATCTTGCTCCACCAGGGTTCGTCGCCGACCGTGTCCGGATTCGACCACTCGAACGCGCCCCAACCCAGCGCGCCGAGCACGAGCAGGATGACCGTCGTGATGAGGGTGAGCTTGGTGTGCAGTGTCCACTTCTTCCGCGTCCACTTCGCTCTGATGAGGTTCAGGAAGACTGGAAATCCGAAACTTCCGACGAACACGCCGACCGCGATCGGGGCCAGCACCGCGACGTTGCCGTCGAACTGCGCGAGACCACCCGGGTGCGAGGTGAACCCCGCGTTCCCGAACGCCGATATCGCGTAGAACGCACCATGCCAGAGCCCGAGCCAGAGCGATCCCTCTGCGACCGCGAAAGCGGGGACGAGGAAGACCATGAGCGCACCCTCGATGACGAGGGTCGTCGCCACCACGACGCGGAGCAACTGGCCCACGTCGCCCAAGCCGGAGGTGCCGATGCTCTCCTTCGCGAATACTCGTCCGCTGACCCCGAGACGCCGGGTCACCACGAGGGCGAGGAGCAGTGCGATCGTGACGACCCCGAGGCCGCCGGTCTGGATCGCCGTGAGGATGACGACCTGGCCGAACATCGACCAGTGCTCCCCCGTATCGACGGTCGTCAGGCCCGTGACCGTGATGGCCGACACCGCGGTGAAGACCGCGTCGGCCGCCGCCGTCACGGTCCCTTCGGCGGACGAGATCGGCAGCATGAGGAGCCCCGTGAACAGCACGACTGCGGCAGCGAACACGAGAATGGCGATGCGCGCGGGCGAGTGCCCCGCCAGGTAACGGGCGCGGGACCTCGCGCGGTGGGTGATCCCGCGCAGTCCCCCGATCGCGACACTCCCGGTGTACGGTTCCATATGCGCGTCCTCCTGCTCGATGCCGGTCACCTCTTCGACCGGCATGCCGACCAGACTTCCCGGCGCACCGCAGACGACTCTACTCCCCCTCGACGCGAACGCACGAGCACCGTTCGATTCCCCCGCGTCCTGCGGGAAGCCTCGACAGCGCGTAGGATGGGAAGCCGCTGCGCGGCCGAGCCGTGTCGAGCGAATGGTGTGCCGGGAAGTCTGGTCGGCGAGTATCAGCGGTACCAGTTTCCCGATCGGTAAGGAATTCATGACTCCCCCACCCCCCCGCAGCTCCTCCACCTTCCCCCGCTACGGCTCCT
>JAPSIU010000285.1 GCA_031178565.1 Leucobacter sp.
AAGTACAACCAACTGCTCCGGATCGAGGAGGAGCTCGGCGCGGCCGCGACGTACGCGGGCCGCGGCGCCTTCCCCCGTTTCGCGGCAGAGTAGTCGGCTGAGAGGGCGGCAGTACGGTGAAACGCTGGGCCGAAGACCTCGGGGCCTGGGCCTCGAGCCTCCGCTTCAGCGGTTTCACCGTGCTCGTCGTGGTGCTCGTGCTCGCGGGCGCGGTCATCATCAGCCCGAGCCTGTCCACCTACGTGCAGCAGCAGCGAGAGATCGCCGAGCTCCGGGAGAGCGTGAGACTGCACCAGGAGGCGGTCGACGAGATCGATGCCGAGCGCGCGAAGTGGCGGGACCCCGTGTACGTCAGGGCGCAGGCGAGGGATCGCCTGTTCTACGTGATGCCGGGGGAGACGCAGTTGAGCGTCATCGACGATATCGTCCTCCCGGTGGAGTCCGACGAGGAGACGAGCGCCGAGCTCTCCCGCATCCAGGGCGACTGGGCGAGGGGGCTCGTCTCATCGCTGCTGAGCGCCGGCACGACCGACGCGCCGGCGGAGGAACTCGTCGGAGGAGGCGCGGATGCCGTGGACCCGGAAACGACGCAGACCGACCCCGCGCAGACCGACCCGGCGCAGGCGGGCGCGATCCCGCCGGCCCAGTGATGAAGGAGACCACCCCATGAGCCGGCCCCCTTACGCCGCCCCCACCCCCGACGATATCGCCGCGGTCAGCGAACAGCTCGGCCGCGAGGCGAGGGGTGTGATCGGGATCGCCGCGCGGACGTCCGACGGCAGTCCGACCGTCGTGGCGACGGCCCCCCGGCTCCCCGACGGCTCGCCGTTCCCGACGTTCTACTACCTCTGCCACCCCGATGCCGTCGCCGCCGCCTCCAGGCTCGAGGCGGCGGGCGTCATGAACGAGTTCAACGAGCTGCTCGCGGCGGACGAGGATCTGCGCGCGCAGTACGGGCGCGCGCACGAGCAGTACATCGAGGACCGCGACAGCATCGGCGAGGTCCCCGAGCTGGCCGGGGTCAGCGCGGGGGGCATGCCGACTCGGGTGAAGTGCCTGCACGCCCTCATCGGGCACGCCCTCGCGGCAGGCCCCGGGGTCAATCCGATCGGCGACCTCGCGCTGGAGCGCAGCGGCTGGCGGCCCTGATTCTCGCGGAAATCACGGTCGAACCCGTTTTTTCGCGCGAGATCGGGGATTTCCAGCGCTCTCGCCGCGGAAGCGGCGATTCCGGCCGTGGAATCGGGGTAGAGTGGGATGACGGGCGGCACACGCCCGCTTTTTCTGCGCCCGCGCATCGGTGTGGGTTCGATTCTGCTTATCGCATCAAGGAGACCGCTTCGTGGCGAAGAAGATTCTGATCGTTGGTGGTGGCTACGCCGGCTTCTACACCGCATGGAAGCTCGAGAAGCTGCTCCGCGCGGGCGAGGCCGAGGTGACCATCGTCGATCCGCTGCCCTACATGGCCTATCTGCCCTTCCTGCCGGAGGTCGCCTCGGGGTCCATCGAGCCGCGTCACGCGGTCGTGGCCCGCCGTCGCCACCTGGACCGGACCGCGAACATCGCGGGCAAGGTCACCGGGATCTCGCACGCGACCAGAACCGCCACCGTGACCCCGAACACTGGCGAGCCCTTCGAGTTCGCATACGACCACATCGTCGTCACCACGGGCTCCGTGTCGCGCACTTTCCCGATCGCGGGCATCGCCGACAACGCGATCGGAATGAAGACGATCGAGGAGGCCGTCGCGGTGCGCGACCGCATGGTCGGCAACTTCGAGCGCGCCGCCTCGCTTCCCGCCGGGTCCGCCGAGCGTGCGCGCCTGCTCACCGTCACGGTCGTCGGAGGAGGATTCGCCGGCATCGAGACGATCTCCGAGCTGCGCTCCTTCGCGACCTCGCTGCTGCGCCGCTACCCCGAGATCACCTTCGACGAGACCGTGTTCCACCTGGTCGAGGCGATGGGCCGGATCATGCCCGAGGTGTCGCAGGAGACGGCGAACTGGGTCGTCAAGGACCAGACCCGTCGCGGAGTCACCATCCACCTCGACACGCAGCTCTCCTCCGCCGTCGACGGCAGGATTGAGCTCTCGACCGGCGAGGTCTACGAGTCCGACCTCATCGTGTGGACCGCGGGAGTCATGCCCCGGCCGTTCCTCCGCGGCACCGACCTCCCGATCGGCCCCCGCGGGCACGTCGTCGCGAGCCCGAATCTCCGCATCACCACCGAGGACGGCGAGGAGCTCCAGGGCGCCTGGACCGCCGGCGACACCTCGCAGGTCCCCGACACCTCGTCGACCCCCGGACCCGGAGGCTTCTGCGTGCCGAACGCGCAGCACGCGGTACGGCAGGGCAAGCTGCTCGCCAAGAACATCGCTGCCGACCTCCGCGGCGAGGGCGTCATGGAGTACAACCACAAGAACGCCGGCGCGGTGGCCGGGCTCGGCGTCAACACCGGCGTGTTCCAGTCGGGCAACTTCGCGATGAAGGGCTACTTCGCCTGGCTCGCGCACCGCTTCTACCACGGTCTCGCGATCCCGTCGTGGGAGCGCAAGTGGCGCGTGTTCGGTGGTTGGGTCGGTCACTTCTTCCTCGGCCGCGACATCGTGAACATCGAGGCGACGCAGAACCCGCGCGGCATCTTCGAGGAGTTCGCCTCGCGCCCCAAGGCGTAGGCGGACCGAGCCGCGGCGTCCTGATCCGCCCCGCGCCGGAAATGCGGAAAGCTCCGCTTCCCGCCTAGATTTCCGGGGCTGGTGAGCCCCGCGCCGGAAATGCAGAAAGCTCCGCTTCCCGCCTAAATTTCCGGCGCATGCTTCGAGAGGAACTCGTACATCTCCGTGTCGTCGACACCGGGGAACGTGCCCGTCGGCAGCGGGGAGAGCACGTGGGCGTGCATGCGCGCACTCGGCCACGCCTTCCCCTCCCAGCGCGAGAGAAGCTCCGGGCTCGGCGTGCGGCAGCACGTCTCGTCCGGGCACGTCGAGACGGCGCGGACGCTCGTCTCCCGCCCCCGGAACCAGCGCGTGTCGTCGAATGCCACGCCGCAGGCGATCGCGAAGGGGCCGTGCTCGGCCTCGCCCGTCTGCACGCTCGTCCAGAACGTGCCGACCGGGGTGTCCGTATACTGGTAGAACTCGCTCGTCCGGTTCGTGCGGTTGAAGGCGGTGCGGCCGCCCCACTTGTGGCAGAGGATCTCGCCCTCGATCGAGCCCGACGAATCGCTTGGGAAGGGCAGACCGTCGTTCTCGTAGCCGCGCACGAGGGATCCTGCGCCGTCCGCGCGGTAGTGGTGGACGCGGAGATCGAGGTGGCGGGTCGCGAGATTCGTGAAGCGGTGCGCCGCAGCCTCGTGCGTCACGCCGAACGCGTCGCGGAGATCCTCGATCGCGAGGTTGCGGTTGCGCTTGGCCTGCTGCAGGAAGTCGACGGCACGCGCCTCCGGGAGCAGGCAGGCGGCTGCGAAGTAGTTGATCTGGAGGCGCTGCTCCAGGAACTCGGCGTAACTCGCCGGCCTCGCGTGGCCGAGCACCCGGTGCGCCATCGCCTGCAGCGCGAGTGAGCGCAGGCCGTGCCCGCCCGGGATCGAGGCCGGGGGCAGGTAGATCCGTCCGTTCTCGATATCGGTGATGCTTCGAGTGTTCGAGGGGAGGTCGTCGACGAAGATGATCGTGAAGCCGAGCATCTCGGCGAGCATCGCGACCTCGCGGTGCGTCACCGCGCCCGTCGTGTGCCCGATGCGTCGCATGAGGTCGGAGGCGACGAGCTCGATCTCGGGGATGTAGTTGTCCCGCTCGCGCATCTTCATCCGGATCTCGGTGTTGGCGCGGCGCGCCTCCTCAGAGGTGGTCGCGGCGGCCCTCGACCGGCGCGCGAGCTCGCGGTGCAGGCCGACGAGAGCCTCGAGCGTCTCGTCGTTCAGGGTGCGCGGGGTGCGCACGTGGGGGAGACCGAGCTGGGTGTAGCCGGGGGTCGCCTGCGCGCGTTCGAGTTCG
>JAPSIU010000286.1 GCA_031178565.1 Leucobacter sp.
AGATCACGACGAACGCGAAGGGCCACCAGACGACCGAGAGGATCACCTGCTCCGAGAGCTGGCGCAGCAGCCCCCACTGCAGCACGGTGAGCGCGAGCGGGGCCAGGATGAACGTGTCGCGCACGTAGCTGTCGGGCACCCAGCGCAGCTTGCGCTCGACCGTCGCGTCCCGCCGCGCCCATCGCGCCGTCCGGCGCCACACGGTCGGCGTGTTCCCGAGCCTGCCCGCGCGGCGGCCGGTCCGCGCGACCTCGCTGAGCCAGCGCGCGCGGCGCTCGGGATCCGGCTGCGTCTCCCTCCTCGGCTTCCGCATCCGGCCCCACCTCCTGCGGCGCTCCCGGCTCCGCTCGCGCGCAGCACGGGGAACGGCCGCGAGCGCGTCGACGAGTTCCGCGTGCCGGGGCTTTCCGAGCAGCCGTGCCGCATCATCGGGCGAGAGGTCGTCGGGCGGATCGCTGCGCGGCAGGAACCAGGGGGCGCCTGCGCTGTCGGCCCACACGATGCGCCGGGCCGCGAGCGCGAAGAGCATCAGGATCCCGAGCAGCACGAGCGGCACGAGCGGTCCGTAGCTCTGCACCCAGAACAGTGCGGTCCTCGGCGGCAGCTCGAACGTGCCCTGCTCGAAGCTCGCGTTGATCCAGACGTCGGCGTTCGGGGGCAGCGTGTCGTCGTTGCTGAAGGAGTAGCGGACGCCGTCCGAGGGGCCGGCCTCCGCGCCGGTCTCGTCGGGGGCGAGCCAGACCGACTCGCTGAGCAGCAGCCAGCCGAGGTGGGCCTGCGGAGCGCGCACGAGCGCCTCGTCCACGTCGGAGGCCAGGGTGAGCGAGACGTCGATGCCCTTGGTCGCCTGCGGCCAGGTGGGGGCGAAGAGCGGCCAGGACAGCCGGTCTACCGTGCGCCCCGTCGCCTCATCGGTCTCGACCGAGACCAGGTGGTGCAGCTCGTAGGAGATCGCGATCTCCCGCTCCCCCTCGAACTTCCCGCCGTCCGCGAGGGTGATCCTGACCGCGGTGGTCGTCGGGCTCCTCCTGACATCGACCTCGGCCCGTTCCCCGTCGACCGTCGCCGAGTGCAGCTCGAACTCCACGTCGTGCCCCTGGAACTCGGTCACGATGGTGCGCTCGACGCTCGACTCCGGTCCGTTCACGAACGCGGCAGTGTAGGTCTCGCTCACCTGAGCCGCGAGCGTGCCGTCGGGCGCCCGGTCGATCGAGTAGTCGATCTTCGCATCGCGCGCCACCCAGTCGACCTCGCTGATCTCGGCCGATGCGATGACGTCGTCGAAGTCGAGCGGCTTGTTGATGATCGGACCGAAGAGCAGGAACAAGCCGATGAGCCCGACCCCGATCCACGCGGCCCTGATCCCGCCGCGCAGCGTCCGGCCGCCGCGGGAACGAAGGCCGGCCTCGACGCGCGTGAGCGTCTCGGCGAGCCACCGGAACAGCGGCGTGTGCTCCGGCTGCGGATCCGGGATCCGCCCGGAGTTCAGCAGCTCGGGATCCGTCTCGGCGAGGTCGGGGGAGTCGGCGGGCCGGGGCGCAGGCTCGCTCGGTCTCTTCTGCATGCGTCGAGCCTACTGGCGGCGCGGGCACCCACGGCGGCTCGGCCGGCTCCGGTCCCTACTCGTTCGGGATGAAGGTGTACTTGTACTCGAGGAACTCGTCGATGCCGAGCACTCCCCCCTCGCGCCCGAGGCCGGAGGCCTTGACGCCGCCGAGCGGGGCTGCGGCGTCCGAGATGATGCCGGAGTTCAGGCCGACCATACCCACCTCCATGCGCCGGGAGACGCGCATCGCGCGCCCGAGATCGTTCGTGAGCAGGTACCCCGCCAGACCGTACTCGGTGTCGTTGGCGACCGCCAGAGCGTCCGCCTCGTCAACGAAGGGGATCACCGGGGCCACGGGGCCGAAGATCTCCTCGGCCAGCATCCTGGCGTCGCGCGGCACATCCGCGAGCACCGTCGGCGGGTAGAACGATCCCGGCCCGTCCGGCAGCTCGCCTCCGGTGAGGATCCGAGCACCCTTCGCCACCGCGTCGTCCACGAGCCCCTGGATGCGCTCGCAGCTGACGCGGTCGATCATCGGTCCGACGTCGGTCCCCTCGGCCGCCCCGTCCCCGACGGACAGCGCCGCGAACTTCTCCGCGAGTCGCTCGGAGAAATCTGCGGCGATGCTCTCGTGCACGATCACTCGGTTCGCGGCCGTGCACGCCTCCCCCATGTTGCGGAGCTTGGCCGCGCTGACCTCGGCCACGGCACGCTCGAGATCGACATCCTCGAAGACGATGAAGGGAGCATTGCCCCCGAGCTCGAGCGAGGTGCGGATCATGTGCTTCGAGCACTGCCCGTGGAGCAGGCTGCCGACCGCGGTCGAACCGGTGAAGGAAAGGTGCCTCACCAGCCCCTCCTCGAGCATCGGAGCGACGACCTCGCTCGACCTCGTGGTGGTGACGACGTTGAGCGCGCCGGCCGGAAGGCCGGCCTGCTCGAAGATACGAGCGAGATAGAGCATCGTGAGCGGCGTCTTCTCGGCGGGCTTCACGACCACGGCGCAGCCGGTCGCGATCGCCGGGGCGATCTTCCTGGCGCCCATCGCGAGCGGGAAGTTCCAGGGAGTGATGAGCAGCGACACCCCGACGGGCTCACGCGAGAGCAGGATCTGGCCTCGGCCGCTCGGGGCCTGGCTGTGGGCGCCCTGGACACGCACGCCCTCCTGGGCGTACCAGAGGAGGTACGAAGCCGAGTAATCGATCTCCCCCAGCGCTTCGGCCAGGGGCTTGCCCATCTCCGCAGTCATGATCGCGGCGAGTTCCGGCTTGGCGTCGAGCAGCAGCTCATGAGCGCGCAGCAGCATGTTGCTGCGGTCGCGAGCGGGGAGCGCCGCGAAGGCCTCCTGCGCGGCGGTCGCCGCGGCTACCGCGCGGCGCGCCTCCTCCGGGCCGGCGTCGGGGATCTCGAGCAGCAGCTCGTCCGTCGCGGGGTTGACGACGGCGAACCGAGGGAGGTCCGGGACGTCGTCCCATTCCCCGTCGATGAAGAGCGCCCGAGGCACCCTGCTGAGGTCGATGCCTGCCATGGTTTCTCCTGATCGTCCAGCGTCGGCGCATCCGACGCGTCACAGTACAGCGGTATCGCGGAGGAGGGCCGCCTGTGGGCCCTCCTCCGATCTCACTCGATGGTCGCGAGCAGCGCCCCCTCGTCGATGGTGTCGCCCTCGGCCACGGCGAGCGATGTCACCGTGCCCGCGGCGGGGGCCTCCACCGGGATCTCCATCTTCATCGACTCGAGGATCATCAGGGTGTCGTCGACGGCGACGGAGTCGCCCTCCGAGACCAGGATCTTCCACACGTTCGCCGAGAGGTCGGCGTTCACTTCAGTCACTTCTACTCCTCAGTTCGTTTTGTTCTGTTCTTGTCTGTTCCGCCTGCGAAGTCAGGGGGACACGAGAGGCGCGACCGCGATCCCGTCCTCTTCCAGCCGACTCCGGACCGTGCGGAGGACCTCGACCGAGTTGGGTGCGTCGCCGTGCAGGCAGATGGTGCGCCGCTCGACGTCGATGTCGGTTCCGTCGTTCGCCCCGACGACCCCCTCGCGCACCAGGCGGATCGCGCGTGCGGCCACGAGCTCGGGATCCCACGCCTCCTTCACCCGCTCGATCAGCAGGTTGCCCTCCCGGTCGTAGTGCAGATCGACGAAGGCCTCGGGGATCAGTTTCAGGCCGTACGACTCGGCGAGCGCCGCGTTCTTGCCGTTCAGCGCGTAGAACAGCAGGTCCTCGTCCACCTCGGCGGCCGCCTGCACCGCGGCCTCGGCGAGCGCGGGGTCGTCCTGCAGCATGACGTACATCACCCCGTGCGGCTTGACGTGCGCGAGGCTCCCTCCCTCGGCCTCGACGAACGCGTTGAGCGCGCCCATCTGGTAGACCGTGTTGTCCCGCATCTCCTCGGGAGTGATCGCCATGCGGCGGCGCCC
>JAPSIU010000287.1 GCA_031178565.1 Leucobacter sp.
CGACGATTTCGGTCATGACTGGCACCGTACCATCGGTGTTCCTGTACATCCGATGTGATAGATCAGATGTGCGGCGAGGGTGGTCACTCGGCTTCGACCACCTCAGCAGTCGATATAGTTGGCGGGAGTCTTTCCCCGTCCCAGAGGTCCTTCCATGGCAAGTTCGATGCGCGGCTCGCAGAAAGCCCGCGACACCCTCGAGTTCCTGCGCGACAAGATCGCGAAGAGCGAGTGGGCCGTCGGAGAGCTCATCCCCAAGGAGCCGGAGCTCATGGAACTCATCGGCGTCGGCAAATCGACGGTGCGCGAGGCGGTGCGTTCTCTCGCGGCCTTCGGCATGCTCGAGACGGTTCCGGGCGTGGGGACCTTCGTCCGCTCTCGCACTCCGGTCAGCACGATTCTCACGGAGTTCCTCGCGGATCACGACCTCGAGGAGGTGCTGGTCTACCGCCGCTCCCTCGAGATCGAGGCGGCCCAGCACGCCGCGGTGAACCGCAGCGAGGAACTGCTCGATCGGCTGCGCGCGGCCCACGAGCGCTCCCAGGACCCGGCGGGCGAGGCGATCGACTCCTGCGAGCGGAGCACGACCCCCGGCTCCTTCCACCTGCTCGTGGTCGAGGCCAGCGGGAGCAAGCTGCTGCTCGACCTCTACATGGGGGTGATGTCGGTGCTGGAGCGGGCGAACGCCGAGGGCCGAGTGGTGCTGGGCACGACCCCGGAGACGATGCACCTCGACCACGGGGCGGTGCTCAGCGCGATCGAGGCGCGCGACGTGCGCAATGCGGCGCACTCGATGGCCCTGCACGTCGATCGCGATCTCGGTCTCCGCACCGACATGCTCGACTTCAGCTCCCAGACCGAGCGGGCCACCTCCCTCATCGACGCGGGTTACGACCCGGGCAACGGGTCCTAGCTCAGGTCGGGCGCGGGCCCGCGCTCACCCCCTGCATCAGTAGTGGGCCGGCGGATCGCTCGCGGGAAACGAGTCCTCGCTCCACTCGTCGGCGAGCTCGTCGGCGTGCTCGTGCGAAACAGCGCCCGATCCCGGCTTCTCCGCGACATCGGCTGCGGTTTCCTCGGCGCCGGTCCTCTCGGTCCCGTTCGGGTCGTCGCCCGTGCGCCGGTCCCGGTCCTGGCCCTGGTCTTGGTCCTCAAATTCTGTGTTCATGCTTTCTCCTCCCGGTCGTGTTCATCGTGTCGGTCATCGCGCGTCTATCGTGCGTCGGTTCGCGGGAAACCTCGACCGCCTTGAAAGTCGGCGGGCCGTCGCCTACCCTGGCGAGTCCTCGCTCTGCGGATGGAGGCGCGTCAGGGGTCCGTCGAGGGCGCGGGATCGGTGATGACACCGGTCGGCTCCGTCTCCTCCAGGGTGTGCCGCGTGCGCCGAGACGCCGTGAACTCCCGAGCCGCCTGCACGGCTTCCTCTTTGTCGCGGAAGCTCCTCGAGAGGTGCGGCGCGCCTTCGACCTCGTTCACCCACTGACCGTTCTTCGACCTCGTCGTCACATCGAATCTCGCCATGATCCATCCTTCCTGTCGTTGAGGAGCGGGTGGCCGCCCACCGTCGGCGGCCGCGCGCACAGGTCCTACTGCGAGGGGCGTTCGGGCGAGGGATCGTCCGAGCCCATGAGGTACGACTCGTCGTCGCTCGCATCGATGAGCTGCTCCGCGATGTCGGCC
Organism: Leucobacter sp.; assembly: GCA_031178565.1. GTDB lineage: Bacteria > Actinomycetota > Actinomycetes > Actinomycetales > Microbacteriaceae > Leucobacter. The sequence continues at coordinate 1,681 of JAPSIU010000287.1, forward strand.
GGGTCCGCATCCGTCCTGGATCCCGCGCCGTTCGCATCGTCCGGCGCCTCGACCGGATCGTCCTCCACGGGCGCATCCTGTTCGATGGCGTCCGCCTCCGGTATCTCGCCGGACGAGAATCTGTCAGCCATGCGAGTCCCTCCTCTCGTGTGCGGTGGGAACCCATGTTCCCACCCTCTTCGAGCGCGCGTGAGGGGGTTGCCAATGCTCGCTCGATCGCCTGTACTACGCTCGCTGCGAGCGGGAGGGACGAGTAAGGACCCGCAGGACTGCAGGACTGCAGGGACAGAAGGGATTGGTAGGGCGTGCGGGACTTGAACCCGCGACCGATGGATTATGAGTCCAGTGCTCTAACCGACTGAGCTAACGCCCCCTGACAACCGTTCCATCTTATCGGGACCGGCCGGGACGGGACGGGCGCTCGGCGGCCGGACCGGGTCGGTGCCGCTCCCCTACATCACGATCGTCGTCGAGGTCACGCTGAGCTTCCGCAGGCGCAGCGCGAAACCGATCGTCGAGACGCCGAGCAGCAGCATGCAGAACCCGACCACGACCGCGACGATGCCGAGCGCGATGCCGGGCCAGACGAGCGCGACGATGCCCGCGACGAGCAGGCCCGCGCCGGGCAGCAGCGCGAGCAGATGTGACCCGATCCCGAGCCGGATCGCGACCGCGATCCACGAGGCCCCCAGGACGATGAGCGCCACGCCGACGAAGGTCACCAGGGCCGTCGCCGTGAACTCCGAGAAGACGATCGAGAGCACCCCGGCGAGCACGAGCAGCGAACCGCCGACCGTCGACGCGACCGAGGGCCTGACGCGCACGAGGATCGCGAGCCCGTTCGCGATGAGCGCGGATCCGAACAGGATCACGAGCACCCAGCTCGCCGCGACGAACGGCCACACGAGCAGGCCGAGCGAGGCCGCGGTGACGAGGATGCCGACCACGAGTACGATCCACCACGGAGAGCGACGGGTCGAAACGCTCGAGTAGGGAACGGGCTGGCTGTTCACGGAAATGACCTCCACCGGCGGGATGAGCCGAAGCTCGGTTTCCCCTTCACTGTACCGGCTTCGCGTGGATCGGGCCGGTACGACTGACAGACGCGATAGCATCCACTCATGGCGCCCACGCAGAGCAGCGAACCCCCGTCAGGCACGTCCACTGGAAGAGCCGCGGGAAGGACCGCGGCGAACGACCCGAGCGTGATGAAGAACCCGCTCGCCGCGGAGGCTCCGTCCGTCCGGTACACCGGTCGTTTCGTGCGCACGGATGTCGATGACCCGATCGGCCGCGAGCCGGCGGAGGCGATGCTGGTCCGAGACGGCGTGATCGTCGCGATCGGGACCCGGGACGAGATCCCCGCGGGCGACCGGAGCATCGACCTCGGCGAGGGGTGGGCGATCTCGGGGCTCATCGAGCCGCACGGCCATCCTGGCGAGGCGTCTCTGCTGCTGAGCGACCTGGTCGTGGACCTCCGCCCGGTGGTGGTCGACTCGGCCGACGAGGTCATGCGGAGGCTCCGCGAGGCGATCGCGAAACGCCCCGAGCGGGTCATGGCGAACGGATGGGACCCGCTGCTGCAGGTGGGGCTCACTACTCCGACGATTCAGGAGCTCGACGCGCTCGCGGGCGACGTCCCACTCGTCATCGTGCACAACTCGGGCCACTCCGCCTACTTCAACACCGCCGCCGCGATGTCGGCCGGGATCGCTCGGGATACTCCGGACCCCGCAGGAGCGTCGTTCAGCCGGGACTCGAGCGGCGAGCTCTCGGGCACGGCGTTCGAGGCGGCAGCCGTGATGCGCATCACCACGCCGGTGATGGAGGCGGCCCGGCAGCAGATGCCGCGCATCTTCGCCGGGTACCTCTCCGATCTGCGCGCCCGCGGGATCACCACCGTCGCCGATCTGACCTGGGACAAGTCGCTGAACCAGCTGGTCGAGGGTCTCAGGCGGCAGCTCGGCACGCTGCCCGTGCGGCTCCGCACGTACGAGATGTCGAGACCGGGAGGATCGGCGAGCGTTCCGCACGAGAACGGCGACGCCTGGTTCCGCCAGGTGGGCATCAAGACCTGGTCGGACGGCTCCCCGTGGATCGGCAACATCGCCACCTCCTTCCCCTACCTCGACACGCCGCAGACGCGCGCCCTCGGCCTCGACTCCGGCCACCGCGGCACGGCCAACTACACCACGGAGCAGCTCGTCGACATCGGCTCCGGGTACGCGGGAGACGGGTGGCAGGC
>JAPSIU010000288.1 GCA_031178565.1 Leucobacter sp.
GCCGCCGCGAACGAGCCCGGCAGCATCGTGGAGGCCTCGGTCTTCGAGCATCCGCTCGTCGAGGCCGCGGCTGCAGCACGGCCTCGGGCCGAGATCGAGTACCTGGAGTGGGTGGATCCCGCGATCCCGCGCGACGATCTGGCGCCCCTCAACACCGAAGCGATCTTCCCGGTACTGCTCGCCGAAGCGTAGCGGCAGCACCGCGGACGCGGCTCAGAGATCGGAACCGGCCGGCACGTCGAGACCGAGCAGCGCGTTCTCCGCGACCTCCATGAGGGCCGGGTGGATCCAGTACTGACCCCGCGCCGCCGAGCGCGCGTCGATCCCGAAGCTCATCGCCATCACGACGATCTGGATCAGATTCGACGCCTGGTAGCCGAGCACGTGGGCGCCGAGGATGCGGCCGTCCCGCCGATCGGCGACCACCTTGAAGACGCCCGTCTCGTCCTCCATCGCCCAGCCGTAGGCCGTATCGCCGTAGCGTTGCACCTTCGCCGTGACGTGCTCCGCGCCGATGCGCTCCACGGCCTCGGCCTCGGTGAGTCCGACGTTCGCGAGCTCGGGGTAGCTGAACACGGCGGCCGGAACCGCGTCGTGCCGGGCGGGTCGCAGGTCGTCCGGGTGCTCGAGATTGTGCGCGACGACGCGGGCCTCGTGATTCGCGACGTGCTTGAGCTGCATCTCGGAGCAGATGTCGCCGAGCGCGAAGAGCCCGGGGACCGGCGACCCGCCCGAGAGCACCCGCTGGTACTCGTCGACGGCGATGCGCCCGTCGTCGTGCAGGTCGAGCCCCGCCTCCTCCGCACCGACGAGGTCCGAATTGGGGCGCCGTCCGATCGCGACGAGCACGATGTCGGCTTCGATCCGCTCGACGGCGACGGAGACGGCTACGGCGTCGCGCTCCCCGCTCGTCACGGAGACCTCCGCGACGACTCCTCCTCCGGGCGCGGGCGCGATGCGGCTCAGCGCGCGGCGCTCGCGGACGTCCCACAGGCGTCCGGCCTCCGCGGTGAAGCGCTCCGAGATGTCGTCGTCCAGTCTGCGCATGAGCCGGTCCCCGCGGAGGATCTGCACCACTTCGGAGCCGAGACCCGAGAAAACCCCGGCGAACTCGCAGGCGACGAAGCCCCCTCCGACGATGAGCACCCGGCCCGGCAGCTCGTCGATCCGCATCACGGTGTCGGAGGTGTGCACCTGCGGCAGCTCGATGCCCGGCACGTCGGGGAGGACGGCCCGGGATCCGGCGGCGATGACGAGCTGCTCCGCCTCGACGCGCGTCCCGTCCTCCGCGACGAAGGAGCGGTGCCCCGCGAGCCGGACCCGCTGCGAGATGAGGTCTACGTGGTCCAGCTCCTCTCCGCGGTAGTGCTCCCCCGCCGCCGAGATCGCGTCGATGCGCGAGAAGATGCGATCCCGCATCCCCGGCCAGTCGACGGACTCCGTGCGCTGGACCACACCGAGCCGAGCCGCCTCCTCGGGGCCGCGCGCGAGCGTCGCGGGGCGGACGTACATCTTCGTCGGAATGCACCCGACGTTGAGGCAGGTGCCCCCGAACACACCCTGCTCCGCGATGACGACGCGCTTGCCGTCCCAGAACGGGGTGATGAGCGAGTTTCCGGATCCCGAGCCGATGATCGCGAGATCCGCCGTGAAGGTCGACATGTCGCCCATCCTAGGGCTCGGCCCGCGGTCCGCATCGGCCGGATAGGCTCGAGTCGTGAGCTCATCGGCCTCCCCAGCCCGCCCCGGTCCGGTCTTCACCGTGGGGAGAGCCGTGCTGCGCCCGGTGCTGCAGCTGCGCTTCCGTCCGAGGATCGCGGGCGCGGTCAATGTGCCCGCGGAGGGGCCGGTCCTGCTCGCGAGCAATCACCTCTCGGGTCTCGACACCGTTCTCATCCCGTCATTCTCACCGCGCAAGGTGCAGTTCCTCGCCAAGGCATCGCTCTTCCAGAATCGGCTCGGCGGCTGGTTCTTCCCGCGGATCGGGGCGATCCCGGTGCATCGCGGCGCTTCCTCGACCGCGCAGGCCGCGCTCGACGCGGGTCGAGAGGTGCTCGCCTCGGGGAACGTCTTCGCGGTGTTCCCCGAGGGCAGCCGCTCCCGCGACGGCCGTCTCCACCGGGGCCGCGGCGGCGCGGCGTGGCTGGCGCTCCAGACGGGCGCGGTCGTCGTACCGGTCGGGCTCATCGGCACCAACCGCAAGCTGCCGAACCCGCTGACGGGGAAACCGGATCGCGTCGAGATCCGCTTCGGCGCTCCCGTGCAGCTCGACGATCTGCGAGCCCTGCCCGCGGGTCGCGCGAGGCGCGAGGCGACCGAGCGGATCATGGCCGCCATCCACGCACTCACCGGACAGCCTCTCGCGGACCATCACGCGAGCGGCGGCAGCGGGATCTGACCCCTCACGGACGAGGGCCCGGCCCCCCGTCGGCGGGGAACCGGGCCCTCGTCCACCCGTGCGGGAGAGACGGGCGGATTAGTCCTTGAATGCGTCCTTCGCCTTCTCGCCCGCCTGCTTGATGTCGGCCGCCGCCTGGTCCTTGTGACCCTCGGCCTCGAGGCGCTCATTGTCCGTCACCTTGCCGGCGGCCTCCTTCGCCTTGCCTGCGAGGTTCTGCGCGGTGTTCTTGATCTTGTCCTCTGCGCCCATGATGAGCTCCTTTCTCGGGGGTACGGGAGCGACGATACGGGCCGCCCGGGGGCGGCGGCAGCCCCTTGCGCTCACCGGGCCGAATTGATAGCGAACGCGGCCTCGACGGCCTCTCCCAGCGGGTCCGCCAGCATCTCCGCGTACGCCCAGCTCACGTGGTGGGAGTCGCGGAAGGCGAGCACGCCCCCGATCACCGGCGGGCTCATCCCGTCCGCCACGAAGTACCCGCTCAGATCCACGAACGTCACCCTGCGGCCGGGATCATCGGAGCGCTCGCCGCCCGGCTCCGCCCCGCCCCGTTCCCGCTCCGCCTGCTCCCGCTCCGCCTGCTTGGCGGCCTCCGCGAGCGGGTCCTCGGAGAACGCCTCACGCTCCGAGACCGAGCAGACCCGAGCGGCCTCCTCGCCGTTCTCCGTGACGCACTTCATCACGTCCTTCGGCATCCGCGGCGTGTCCCGGATCGCGACCACGTGGCGCACGGAGTCGGGCAGCTCCGACCAGCGCTGCAGGTATCCCCTTCTCGCCGCTTCGCGCCAGTCCTCACCCTCGAGGGTCACCACGCGGTTCGTGGACTTCGCCGCCGTGAAGACCGTGTCGATCCGAGGATCCGCATCGAGATACTCGAGCGCCTGCCGGTTCCAGTCCGTGCAGTCCTCCCGCTGCGCCCGATTGACGGCGTCCGTTTTGGAGATGAAGTCCCGCTCGCCCGCCGTGAACGGACACGACGCCTTCGTCATCACCAGGAGCCGCCAGTTCTCCTGCTCGGAGAGCTTGACGAGAGCCGCGAGCCACTGCTCCGCGTGCGAATCGCCGAGCAGGGCGACCGAGCGGTCGGCATCCGCATCGGCGCCGTACTCGCACACCACCAGCTCGCGCCCCTCGGTCCCGCTCAGGCAGGACTCGGGAGCCTTGTCCACGAGGTCCGGCTCCGGGATCGGCGTCTCCCTCGGCGTCGCCTCGCACGGAGCTCCGGCCTTCACCGCTTCCGCTCCGAGGCACGGGGCGGGATCCCGGATCTCCTCCGCCACCCGCTCCCGCTCGGTGTCGATGCGCTGCTCGGCGCTTCCCACGCCGAGCATCGAGCAGGCGAGGACCACCGCCATGGCGATGGCCGTGATCGCGAGCGTGCGCCCGTTGGGCCAGTCTCGCGAGGTGCTCGTGCGGAACGGATCCTCGACGAGTTCCTTCGAGGCCCACGCCAGCAGCAGGGTCGCCGCCGTGACGCCGAGCGAGCCCCAGA
>JAPSIU010000289.1 GCA_031178565.1 Leucobacter sp.
CGACACGAAGTATTCGACGGCGTTGTTCGGCATGAGTTCCCGGAACTCGTTGGCGAGCTGCGCGGCGAGCGTCTTGTTGTGGGCGAGGATCAGGGTCGGACGCTGCACCGCCTCGACCAGCCAGGCCGTCGTGGCGGACTTGCCCGTGCCCGTCGCGCCGAGCAGCACGACGTCGGTCTCGCCGGCGTTGATCCGTTTCGCGAGCTCCTCGATCGCCTTCGGCTGATCGCCGCTCGGTTCGTACTCCGAGACCACTTCGAAGGGGCGGACGCTGCGCGTGGTTTCCATGTGTTCGAGCCTAACCCCGACCCCCGACAAGCGCCCTCGAATCAGCCCTCGGCGGAAGAATCGGACTCGCGCTCACGTGGCGAGAAAGGCATCAATTGTCGTCGAGTTCTGCGACGTATCGTTCCATCCGGTCCAGGATGCTCGCCCGGTACGGGAGGGAACGCGCCATCAGCAGGGGCTGGCTCCCGTTCTTCGCCGGCGTCGTGAAGTCGAGGGGCCCCGGCTGCTCGAACCACAGGTCGTAGATCGGCTCGAGGTCCTCGTCCGTGTGCTTCATCCACAGGACCTCGCAGAAGACGAGTCCGCCTCGGGGGCTCACGGCATTGATGTCGGCCCCGATCCCGATCAGCCTGCGCGCGATGCGCACATCCTCGTCGATCCGATGACGGGTCTGGCCGAACAGCACGTGCAGTTCGGTGTAGCCCTCCGAATTCGGGGCTCCGAGCTGCACACCCCGGTCGAGCAGCCACCCGGTCGATGCGTACCGGGAGTCGAGGTCGGTGTTGCTGAGCGAGCCCATCAGCAGTGAAGTGCCGTCCTCCTCCGCGGCGTGAGGATCCATCCCCTGCTCCTCCACCGCGGCGACGAGCTCCGCAGTCGGCTTGATTTCAGCGATCACTCTCAGTCTGCTCATCCGTGCTCTCCTTCGTGGCCCGATCGGTCGATCACCAGACCCATCGTCGCCGTCGTGCTGCGTCTCCGCTCACCCCCATCGTATGCAGTTCGTGAGACACCCTTGAGGACGAGAGGGGCATGGCGGGTCCGGCCGGATCATGACCCGGCCGCAGGGCGCGGGCGAGGGATGCTCCATGGTGGGCTTCAGGGATCCCGGAGCCGGGTGATGGCTGACGCAGTGCTCCGGTACGGGCTACGGTGGGAGTGACCTCACGATACGCGTCGACCGAAAGGCCAGAGCACATGCGCACGCGCACCGCAGCCCACTCCGTTCCCGGATCCCGTGTCGTTCCGAGGGTCCGCGGCGTCGCCACGATGCTCGGGGCTCCGGTCCTCCTGGTGATCGGTCTCGGCCTCACCGCCTGCAGCGGTGATCCCGAGAACGGGGCCTCCGCGCCGGTCGAGACCCGGGAACCCGTCGAACCTGCCACCGAAGTGATCGAGCTCGCCCCGTTCGCCGAGAACGGCGATCTCGCGGAAGGCTGGGGCCTCGACGATTCCGCGCTGTCGGGCGGCGGCGCCGTGTCGGCGGAGTACTGCGGCTCCTCCGAGCACGGTGCGGGAGAGAACACCGTCTCCTGCGGTTCGAGTGCCGATGCGACCTCCGCCTGCTGGCTCACCGAGCAGAGCACCCGGATCGCCTGCCTCGACGAGGCGTCGCCGCGGGCGAAGTCCGTCCGGCTGGTGGCGCTCGACGGCGCAGCCCCGGCCGCGACGGCGGCGACGGACGACCCGGTCCCGCTCTGGCTCGAACTCGAGGACGGGTCGGTGTTCCGCGCGGTCAACGGGGGCGCATTCACGCCTCCCGAGGGATACTTCGTCGCCTACACCCGCGTCAACGTCGACGGCGACGGCGAGGGCGCCGACGACGGGGAGGGCCTCGAGGAGATCGTCGTGCCCGATGACGATTCAGCGCCCATCATCGACACGAGCGAGGGGCTGTGGAGCGTCACGGTCGGTACTGATGGCGAGCAGGGTGTGGAGACCCGCAGGGTCGAGCGGGCCTGGCTGCTCGCCGGGCGCACCCTGCCCGAGTCCGCGGACGCCCCCGGGTCGGCCGCGACCGGAGTCGATGCCGTGAACGGCCGCTGGTGCGACGCCCCGCAGAGCCAGAACGGCTACGGGTGCGTGACGATCGCGCTGCCCGACTTCACGATCGAGGACACCGGCGAGACCTGGCCGTTCGTTCACGTCGAGGAGTCGAACGGCACGGTCCTGCTCGACGTGGAAGGGGCGCCCTTCGGCACCTACTACCCGGCGGGTGTCGCGATCCCCGCGGAGATGCTCATGGGTACCGCCGATCTCCCCGAGCAGGATCGGATCTGGAGCGGTCAGAGCGGCATGATGCTCATCCGCGGGTGAATCAGCCGCAAGTCCCAGCGTCAGCGCGAGGGGCAATGGCCGGTATTATTTGATTACATCATGTAATTAAGTGGTAATGTAACCATTATGGAACCCACGATCCTGGATCGATTGCTCGCCATCAGCTCCCTGCTGCAGCGGGACGCCCAGCGCGCCTTCGCGGGCACCTCCCTGACCGAGGCGCGGGTGCACGCGCTCTGGGTGATCCGCCACGCGGGCCCGTCGACGCAGCAGACCCTCGCCCGCGCCCTCGGCACGACGCCGCGCAGCGTCTCGGCGCTGGTGGACGGCCTGGCCGAGACCGGGTACGTCGAACGGCGCCCCCACCCCGACGATCGTCGCGCCGTGCTCGTCACGCTCACCGACCGCGCCGACAAGATGATGACGCGCATGGAGCAGGACCATCGAAATCTCACGGCGGACCTGCTCTCCGCGGTCGACGAGCCCGATCGAGCGGCCTTCGAACGCGGCGTGGATGCCGTGTTCTGGCGGCTGAGCGAACTCGTGCGCCGCGAGGCGGTGAGCTACGACGATGTCGAGACTCGCTGATCTCGCGCTCCGCGCCCTCCGGGTCGAGGTGCGCATCTACGAGAGCCTCTGGCGCGCGATCGCCCGGCGCCCCAGCATCCCGCGGGGTGCGCAGGGCTTCCGATACCATCGCCCGGTCCTCACGATCCTCGTGATCTTCATCGTGCTGTCGGCGATCGAGATCCCGATCCTCGACCTGGTCGTCCACCGCTGGCTCCCGCTGCGCATCGTCTTCCTCGTGCTGGGCATCTGGGGGCTGACCTGGATGCTCGGTCTCCTCTGCGCGTATCTCACGAGGCCCCACACGGTGGGTCCCGAGGCGCGCGTGCCGGGCCTGCCGCCGAAGGGCGGCGAGCACGAGGTGACACTGCTCCGCTTCTGGGCGGACGAGCCCGAGGCCCTGCTCGAAGCGGTGCGCGATCGGCTCGGCGAGTGGCGCCGCCGAGCGGACGGGAGCGTCCCCGCTCGGGAGTAGCACGAGCGCCGCTCTCGGTCAGACCGCGTCGAAGCGAGCCGGAAGCTGGAGATCGCCCGCACCGCTGACGCGAACCTCGGCGAGGCCCTGCCAGGCGGCGGCCCGCGCGAGCAGCGTCTGCGCGGCCTCCGCGGTGCGCGCCGGTGCGCGGTCCTCGCGCCAGGCGGCCTGGACGAGCAGCGCGCCCCCGGGCCCCGAGCGCCCCGGACGCTCGGCCTTGAGATCGATCCGCCCCGCGAGCCGGCCGCCCACCATGAGCGGCAGGCAGTAGTAGCCGAAGCGCCGCTTCTCCTTCGGCGTGTAGATCTCGATGCGGTAGTGGAAGTCGAACATCCGTTCAGTACGCGGGCGGAACCACACCACGGGATCGAACGGGGTCAGCAGCGCGTCGGGTGCGAGACGCGACGGCACGCGCGCGTCTCGATGCATCCACGCGGGCTCGGGTTTCCCCGACGGGCCCGTCCACCCGGCGACCGCGACGGGGATCAGCACGCCGTCGGCCTCGAGATCGGTCACCGCGATCCGCGCTTCGGCGGCCTTCATCCGGTGGTAGTCGGC
>JAPSIU010000290.1 GCA_031178565.1 Leucobacter sp.
TGCAGCTCGGGCGTGGCGATCGAGGTCTCGGCGCACGCCGTCGAGCGGCGCCGCATCGACGGCGTGCACTTCGACGTCGTCGCCTTCAACAACTTCTCGCAGGACCACCTCGACGACTTCGGCGACATGGAGAGCTACTTCGCCGCCAAACTGGCGCTGTTCGCACCCGAGCACGCGGAGCGCGGCGTGGTCGTCGTCGACTCTCCGTACGGTCGACGGATCGCGCGCGAGTCGCGGATCCCGGTCACGCGGCTCGCGACCGAGTACGGCCAGGCGGCCGACTGGCACCTCGCGGTCACCCGCCAGACGCTCGACGGAGTGTCGTTCGTGCTGCAGGGGCCGGAGGGGGCGCACTTCCGCGGCAGCGTCCCCGTGTTCGGGCGGTTCATGGCGGAGAACGCGGCTCTCGCGCTCGTGATGCTCCACGAGGCTGGGATCCCGCTCGCCCAGGTCGAGGCCGGTCTCGAGCGGGGGCGGATCCCCGTGTACATCCCCGGCAGGCTCGAGCAGATCACCGAGGCCGACTCCGAGGGCCCCCGGTTCTACGTCGACTACGGACACACCCCCGGCGCGTTCGAGGCGATGCTGGACGCGCTCGGCGAGGTCGCGCCCGGCCGGATCATCTTCCTCTTCGGCGCCGACGGCGACCGCGACACGACGAAGCGCGAGGAGATGGGGCGGATCGCCGGTGCGGGCGCCGACACGGTGATCGTCTGCGACTACCACCCGCGATCAGAGCCGCCGGAGGCGATCCGCGCGCAGTTGATCGCCGGAGCGCGCTCCGCGGATCACGCCCGCGTGATCGAGGAGGGGGATCCGCGGAAGGCGGTCCGCCTCGCCATTTCTCTCGCCGGACCGGGGGACGTTATCCTGTATGCCGGTCCCGGTCACGAGGACCACCAGGAAGTCGCCGGGCAGTTTCTTCCCTACTCGGCGCGTGACGAGGTACGCGGGGCGCTCCGCGAGGCAGGATTGCTCCCGTGATTGAACTGACGCTCGCCGAGATCGCGGACGCGATGCGGGGCCGCCTGGTGCCCGGCGCCGGGGGAGCCGGCGCCGCGACCTCGATCGTCGGCGAATCGCAGACCGACTCGCGCGAGGTGCGGCCCGGCCAGATCTTCTTCGCGCGCCGCGGCGAGGAGACCGACGGCCACCTGTTCGCGGCGAAGGCCGTGGACGCCGGCGCGGCGCTCCTCGTCGTCGAGCGGGAGGTGGACGACCGCGTGCCGCAGATCGTGGTCGCCGACGCGACCGAGGCGCTCGGGGAGCTGGCGACCGAGGTCGTGCGCCGCGTGCGCGAGCGCGGAGGGCTGACGATCGTCGGCATCACCGGCTCGAACGGCAAGACGACGACCAAGAACCTCGTGGCGGCGATGGCCGAGCGCGTCGGCGAGACCGTCGCGTCCGCCAAGTCGTTCAACAACGAGGTCGGCGGCCCGCTGACCATGCTGCGGGTCGAGGCGGACACGCGCACGCTCGTCGCCGAGATGGGTGCGAGCGCCGAGGGCGAGATCGAGCGGCTGACCGCGATGGCGCCCCCGCACATCGGCGTCGTGCTGACGGTGGGGCTCGCCCACGCCGGGGAGTTCGGGGGGATCGAGACGACCTTCCGCACCAAGAGCGAGATGGTCCGCGACCTGCCCGAGTCGGCGGTGGCGGTGCTGAACCGCGACGATCCGTTCGTCTCGAAGATGGCGGAGCTGACCCGGGCTCGCGTGCGCTGGTTCGGGCAGCATCCCGACGCCGACGTGCGGGCGAGCGACATCGACTCGGGGGCTGACGGCACCCGTTTCACGCTGCACGCCGACGGGGAGGCGCGCGCCGTCGTCTTCCGGGTGCTCGGGGAGCACCACGTGACGAACGCGCTCGCGGCCGCGACCGTGGGGCTCGAGCTCGGTCTCGCGATCGACCAGATCGTCGACGCGCTGCAGAGCGCGACGAAGGCCGCGCGCTGGCGCATGGAGGTCATGGGCGGCCGCGACGGGATCACCATCGTCAACGACGCCTACAACGCGAGCCCCGACTCGATGAGCGCCGGCCTGCGCACCCTCGCCCAGATCGCGAAGCCGGGGGGACGCACGGTCGCGGTGCTCGGCGCGATGAGCGAACTCGGCGAGTACTCGATCGAGGAGCACCTCCGCATCGGCCTGCAGGCGGTGCGGCTCCGGATCTCGGAGCTCGTCGTCGTGGGCCGGGAGGCCAGGAATCTCCACATCAGCGCCATCAACGAGGGATCCTGGGACGGGGAGAGCGTGTTCTTCGAGGACCAGGACGAGGCGTTCGCGTACCTCGAGCGCACGCTGCGGCCGAACGACACCGTACTCGTGAAATCATCGAACTCCGCCGGACTGCGCTTCCTCGGGGATCGGCTGGGGGAGGCCTTCGCATGATCGCTCTACTGATCGCGGGCGGCTTCTCGCTGCTGTACTCGCTGCTCCTCACGCCGCTCTTCGTGCGCGGCTTCCGCCGTCTGCACTGGGGGCAGTTCATCCGCGAGGACGGCCCGAAGTCGCACTACGCGAAGCGCGGCACGCCCACGATGGGCGGCCTCATCTTCATCTCGGGCGCGGTGATCGCGTACTTCCTCGGGAAGCTCGTGATGGGCGAGCAGCCGAGCCCCTCGGCGCTCCTCGTGATCCTCATGGCCGTGGGCGCGGGCGCGGTGGGCTTCGTCGACGACTTCATGAAGACCCGGAAGCAGCAGTCGCTCGGCCTCGGCGGATGGGCGAAGATCGCGGGCCAGGTGCTCATCGCGATCGTGTTCGCGGTGCTCGCGCTGCGCTTCCCGAACGCGGAGGGCGTCACCCCCGCGTCGACTCGCATCTCGCTGTTCCGCGACCTGCCGTTCGACTTCATGTCGTGGGGTCCGATCCTCGGGGCCGGGCTCTTCGTCCTCTGGGTGATCCTCATCGTGGTCGCCACATCGAACTCGGTCAACGTGACCGACGGCCTCGACGGCCTCGCGGGCGGCGCTTCGATCCTCGTCTTCGGCGCGTACCTCATCATCGGCTTCTGGCAGTCGTCGCAGAGCTGCGTCGCGAACCCCGGCGAGGCCGGCTGCTACCTGGTGCGGGACCCGATGGACCTCGCGGTCGTCGCGGCGGCGTTCCTCGGCGGCCTCGTGGGCTTCGTCTGGTGGAACACGAGCCCCGCCCGCATCTACATGGGCGACACGGGATCCCTCGGCCTCGGCGGCGCGATCGCGGCCTTCGCGATCCTCACCCAGACCGAGCTGCTGCTCATCCTGCTCGGGGGGCTCTTCATCATCGAGTCGGGATCGGTCATCCTGCAGCGCGCGTACTTCAAGGTCACCCGCGGCAAGCGGATCTTCCTGATGAGTCCGATCCACCATCACTTCGAGCTCAAGGGCTGGGCGGAGGTGACGGTCGTCGTGCGGTTCTGGGTCATCGCGGGTCTCTTCGTCGTCACCGGCGTCGGAGCGTTCTACGGCGAATGGTTGCTGCAGCAGTGAGCGGGTCGATGCGCGAGGGGGGCGAGCCGATCGCGGACCGGTTGGCGGCGCTCGGAAGCTGGCACGACGACTGGACGGGGCTGCGGGTCGCGGTGCTCGGCCTCGGGGTGACGGGCTTCTCCGTCGCGGACACGCTCGTGGAGCTCGGATCCGTCGTCCGGGTGATCTACGGCACCCCCGACCCGGATCGGGAGCGGCTGCTCGACGTCATCGGATCCGAGCGGTTCTGCGCCCCGGGGAACCCCGAGCAGCTGGGCGATCTCGCGGCCTTCGGCCCCGATCTCGTGGTCGTCTCGCCCGGGTATCGGCCGGACCACCCGCTCACGTCGTGGGCGGCCGAGCTCGATGTCCCCCCACACGGGGATCCCGCGCGCGGCCGCCCACGACGTGA
>JAPSIU010000291.1 GCA_031178565.1 Leucobacter sp.
GCCGCGGATCGAGCGTGCGCTGGCGCGCGGTCGGCCGCATCTCCCTCGGCTGGCTCTTCACCCTGCCGGCATCGGGCGCAGTGGGTGCGGTCGCCGCGCTGATCGCCCACTTCGGGCTCGTCGGCGTGATCATCAACGCCGTCCTCGGCCTCGGGTTCATCCTGTTCATCTTCTGGCGCTCGCGCCGCAACAAGGTGGACCACTCCAATGCCATCCCGGTTCCCGACGTCGCCGAATCCGGTTACGCGGTGCGCATCCGGAAGGGCAAGGTGAAGTCGGTGAAGACGACGACCGGCAGCGTGCCGCCCCTCACCCCGGTCGCCCAGTCGGCCGTGCGCGACGACGTCGCCGCGCGCGAGGCTCAGAAGGCCGCGCGGGCGGCGGAGAAGGCGGCCAGGGAAGCCGAGAAGGCGGCGCGTGACGCGGAGCAGGCGGCGAACCGTGCAGCGGCATCCGAGGAGACTACCCGCGATACGGCGAAGGGAGGCGAGTGATGAGCATCGACTGGTTCTCCTTCGTCATCGTCTTCGCAGCCGCGCTGTTCTCGGCGATCTTCGTCGTCGCGCTCTACTCCCTGGGGATCCGATTCCTCGCGACTCCCGCGCCCCGGGTTCGCCGCGAGGACGGCACCTTCGAGCCCGACGGACCCTCCCGCGATGACGAGGACGACGATGTCGACGCCGTCGGACGTCCGCGCTGGGCGACCGTGTCCGCGAACCTCTGCTTCGGCCTCTCCGCACTGTCGGTGCTCGTCGGGATCTTCCTGATCGTGCCCGCGCTGCACTTCTGGTGACCTCGCCGCGGCCTCGGTGCACCGGGAGCCCGGCGCAGCGTGCCGCGGAGCGCTCGACCGGCTGACAGCCGCTCTGCGCCGTCGCGCATGCGGTGGTGAGTAGGATTGTGCCGTGGAAGAGCACAGAGGCGAACCCGACGCCGTATCCGGGGAGCTGGCGCGCGACAACGCGGCTCACGAGCTTCCGCTCGGTGTGAGAGTCGCCGCGGCCTGGTCGTGGCGACTCATCCTGATCGGTCTTGCACTCGCCGGATTCCTCTGGCTGATCGTCCAGGTGCGGATCATCGTGATCCCGCTGCTCATCGCGATCCTGCTCACGGCCCTGCTGGCACCGATCGTGCAGTGGTTCGAACGGCAGAACGCCCCGCGCTGGCTCGGAGTGGTCACGGCTCTCGCGATGCTCTTCGCCGCCGTGTGGGTCCTGGTGATGCTCATCGTGACCGAGCTGCGGAACGGGCTCGACGACCTCTCGAGGCGGTCCGAGGAGGTCTGGTGGGACTTCCTGCGCTGGATCGAGGGCAACGCGCTCGGCATCTCCGCGGATCAGCTCGACGACCTCTCCTCGCAGTTCATGAAGACCATCGAGGATCACCAGTCCGAGATCTGGAGCGGTGCGCTCGGCGTCGCCACGACAGCGGGGCAGCTCGTGACCGGGGCCCTGCTCACGCTGTTCTCGCTGATCTTCATGCTGATCGACGGCAAGCGGATCTGGTTCTGGGTGCTCGGCTTCCTGCCGGCGCCCGCGCACGCTCCGGTCGATGCCGCGGGTCGTGCCGGCTGGGTGTCCGTCGGACAGTACGTCCGAGTGCAGATCTTCGTCGCCTTCGTCGACGCCGTCGGCATCGGCGTCGGGGCGGCGCTGCTCGGGGTTCCGCTTCCGATACCGATCGCGGTTCTCGTCTTCCTCGGATCGTTCATCCCGTTCCTCGGCGCGATCGTGACGGGCGCGCTCGCCGCCTTCATCGCGCTCGTCTACAACGGGCCCGTGAACGCGCTCATGATGCTCGGCGTCGTCATCCTCGTGAACCAGATCGAGGGCCACGTGCTGCAGCCGCTCGTGATGGGCAGCGCGGTGCGGGTGCATCCGCTCGGCGTCGTGCTCGCGGTGTCGACGGGCGCCCTGCTCGCGGGGGTGCCGGGAGCGCTGTTCGCGGTCCCGTTCGCCGCCTCCGCGAACGCGATCGTCAACACCCTGTTCGGGAAGGAGTGGGAAGCCGGGTCGGATCCGGTCGCCGAATACCACCGAAGAGAGAAGGCGCATCAGAAAGCGCGGCACCGAGCACGGATCATCTCTCGCCTCCGGCGTAAGGAAGGACACTCATGACCCAGTCAGCATCCGCCCCGACACTGGATGCTTTCGAGCGCGCGCTGCGTACCGTGCACCGGATCACGCAGCCCACCCCGCTCGAGTCGTCGCGGTATCTCGCCGAGGTGCTGGGTGTGCCGAAGGTCTATCTGAAGTGCGAGAATCTGCAGCGCACCGGTGCGTACAAGCTGCGAGGCGCCTACAACCACCTCTCGAGACTGACCGAGGAGCAGCGGGCGCGCGGGGTGGTCGCGGCGTCGGCCGGCAACCACGCTCAGGGCGTCGCCTTCGCGGCGCGCGAGCTCGGGATCAGGGCCACGATCTTCACGCCGCTCGGGGTCGCGCTGCCGAAGCTCCTCGCCACGCGCCACTACGGCGCCGAGGTGATCCTGCGCGGCGACACCTTCGGCGAGACGAACGCGGCCGCCCAGGAGTTCGTGCGGGAGACGGGAGCGCACTTCGTTCCCCCCTTCGACGACGAGGCCGTGATCGAGGGGCAGGGGACGGTCGCGCTCGAGATGCTCGACGTGGCGCCCGACATCGAGACGATCGTGGTCCCGATCGGCGGCGGGGGGCTGGTCGCTGGTGTCGCCGCCGCGGCGAAGCAGATCGCGGCCCGGGAGGGGCGCCCCATGCGCATCATCGGGGTGCAGGCGGAGAACGCCGCGCCCTATCCGATCTCTCTCGAGAAGGGCGAGCCGGTCACGATCAAGACCAGGCCGACGATCGCGGACGGCATCGCCGTGGCGCGACCGGGAACGCTCAACTTCGACATCATCCGGGACTACGTCGACGAGGTGGTGACGGTGAGCGACGATGACATCGCGCGCGCGATCGTCATGCTGCTCGAGCGGGCGAAGCTCGTCGTGGAGCCGGCGGGAGCGGCCGGAGTCGCGGCGATGCTGGCGGGCAGGATCGCCGCGACCGGAACGACCGCCACGATCCTGTCCGGCGGCAACATCGATCCTCTGCTGCTGCAGCGGGTCATCGGCCACGGCCTCGCGGCTTCGGCGCGGTATCTCAAGCTCCGGATCCTGCTGCCGGATCTCCCCGGGCAGCTGGTGCGCACCGCGACCATCGTCGCTGAGCACAACGCGAACGTGGTGGAGGTGATCCACACCCGTCACGCGACCGAACTCCCGATCAGCGAGGTCGAGCTCGAACTGCATATCGAGACCCGCGGCGCCGAGCACGGCGATGAGGTCACCCGGGCCCTGCGCGACGCCGGCTACGAGGTGCGGGTGGGCGAGAAGTACTAGGCGTTCAGGCAGGCAGCGGCGCCCCCGCCTGCGCAGCGTAGAGCCTGATCGCGCGGCGGGCGTCGGCGACCGTGATGCTGCCGCCCGCGACGATGTGCAGGCCGTAGGCGTCTTCGAGGGCGACGAGATTCATGGCGATGTCCTCGAGCGGGCCCGTGAGCGAGAAGTCCCCGCCCGCGACGCCCTCCTCGAGGATGTCGCGAAAGAGCTTCAGCTGCTCCCGATAGAGCTTCTGGACGAGTTCGTCGTGCAGCGGCGACTTGCCCGCGAGCACGTCGAACTCGTAGAGCAGCCGCATGAGGGCGTCGTCGGGCCCGCTCGGAAGCCCGGCCTCGATCGCGGTCGCGAGCTTCGCCGGCGGGCCGTCCTGGCGCGCGACCAGCGCGGCGCGCTGGGAGCCCACGCGCTCCATCCCCGCCGCGTGCGCCTCGACCAGGATCGCCTCGAGATCCTCGTAGTAGTAGAGCAGCGCCCCGCGCGTGACGCCCGCCTGGTTG
>JAPSIU010000037.1 GCA_031178565.1 Leucobacter sp.
GATCTCCCCGGTGCCGTCGCCGGCGGCTCCTGCTTCCCCGGATGCCCCGGTGACGCTGCAGCCGCTGAGCAGCAGCGCCGAGGCGGCGAGACCGGTGAGCATGAACTTCAGCCGGCTCCTTCGCGCGGTCGGTTTCATGGTGTTCCTCCTTGTTCGTAGTGCGGAAGTGCGGTCCTGTCGGACGCGATGGGTTCGGACGCGGCCGACGCGGCTCCGGCGGCGGCGCGGCGCGCCAACTCGAGCGCTCCGCCGACGGGGTCGCCGAGGAGCACGATGAGGGGGGTGGTGACCTGTTCGCGCTCGAGCGCCTCGCGCAGCCGCCGCTGCAGGAGCGGTTGATGCACGATGACGCCGCCCGCGGTGACCACGGCTTCGGCGCGGGCTCCGCGCTCGAGCGCCGTGCGGACCCCGACCGCGAGTTCCTCTGCGGCCAGCTCGATGATGCGATGCGCCGATTCGGCTCCGGCCTCGGCGGCTGCGAACACCGCGGGGGCCGCGCTCGCCCAGTGGTGAATGGATGCTCGGTGCAGGAACGTCTCGGCGAGCCCCTCGACCGTCCCGACCCCGTAGTGCTGGAGGAGGTGCCGCGCGAGCTCGTCCGGCTCGAGCCCCAGATCGTGGTCGTGGAGCGTCGACTTGACCGATTCGCGGACGAGGCTGGGAGCGCTTCCGGGGTCTCCGATCATCCAGCCGTGACCGCCGACGGTGATGATGCGCCCCTCCGCCGAGATGCCGACCACGATGGATCCCGTGCCGGCGATGACTCCGACGGCGGATTCCACGCCGGCGGCGGGGGCGAGGAGCGAGGCGTCGTTGAGTACGACGAGGGGGCCGTCGTGGTGAACGCGGAGGGCGGAACGGAATCCCGCGATGAGGGACTCCGAATCGCATCCGTGCGCGCCGACGGCAAGTGCGGATCCCCGATCCGCGCCGAGGCGGTAGGCGTGACCGAGGAGGACCGCTGCGGCGTCCGGATCGGAGAGGCCGCGCTGCGCCGTCCAGTCGACGGTGTCGAGGCGCGCGTCGGAGTGGTCGTCGCGATCGACGGCTCCGACTCGGATCCGAGTGTGCGTGCCGCCGATGTCGATGCCGATGAGCTTCATTGATCTTATTTCTCAGAGTAAAAAGAAGTTGTGGGACGAGCGTAACCCCCGCACACCGCGCCGTCAACATGAACCGGAGACGCGGGCGAGCCGTCGCCGCGGCCTAGACTTGCCCCATGCGTGGCGCTGACGGACTCAGGGGGCTCGCGATCGACGACCGCCCGACGAGCACCACCGCCATCGCGGCTTCGAATCAGGCGGCGATCGTGGAGACGCTTCGCACGTACGGGCCCTCCTCCAAGCTCCGGATCAGCGAGGTCACCGGCCTGAGCGCCGCCACCGTGAATCGGTTGGCCAAGCAGCTCGGGGACCGCGGGTTGGTGGCGCAGGCCGGGACTGAGGCCTCGAGCGGGGGCCGCCCGCCGGTCGTGCTGGGGGTCGTGCGGGAGGCCGTCGTCGTCGGCGCGGTGCAGGTTCACCAGGACCGCGTCATCGGCGGGCTCGTCGGCTTCGACGGTTCGATCCTGGAGCGGCACGAGCGCCCGATCCTCACCGAGGACCAGGATGCCGGCCCCGCCTGCCTGCGAGACGTGATGGAGTTCCTCATCGCGCGGGGTGCCGAGCGCGCGACGCCGCTCCGGGCGATCGGGGTGTCGATCGCGGGGCTCACGAGCAGTGACGGCCCGGTCACCGGACTCGACGCGCGGTACTGGCCCGAACTCCCGATCGAGCGGGTCGTCGAAGGCTTCGACGTGCCCGTGACCGTCGAGAACGACGCCAACGTGCTCGCGATCGGCGAGCTGTATCGAGGCGTCGGCCGGTCCACCGGCCATTTCGTCGCGCTGATCCTGGATCGCGGCCTCGGCTCGGGCGTGGTCGTGAACGGCGCGCTCTATCGCGGCGCGCGTGCGGCTGCGGGCGAGGTCGGACATCTCCTGCTGCGCTCGGACGCGCTCCACGCCGAGCCGCAGGAGCACGGGGAGCTCGAGGCGGTTCTGGATCCGGAATCCGTGACGCGCGCGGCTTCGCGAGCGGGCATCGCCAGTGGGCGCTTGCTCACGGCGCCGGAGATCATCGCGCTCGCGATGGACGGCGAGGCTCGCGCCGAGCTCATCGCGAGCGGGGTGCTGGATGGTCTCGCGCGTGCGGTCGCAGCGCTCGCCAGTATTCTCGACCCGAGCGTCATCGTGCTCGGCGAGGGTTTGTACCTTCGGGCCGACACGGTGATCCCGGCCCTGCGGCAGCGGCTGGAGGGCCGGATCCCGTTCGTGCCGGAGATCCGCCCCGCATCGCTCGGGGCGGACGCGGTGCTGCTCGGGGCGGCGGAGATGGCGCTGCGGGCGACGAAGCTGCCGGTCCCGCTCCTGCCCTAGGAGGCCCTCCGCTCGCGCGAGTGCTGCTGCAGCCGTTCGAGCACGTGGGCGGGATCAGGATCAGCGTCCCCGGCGCCCCCGGATCCGCGCGATCAGCCGCCGCGCGCCCGCGTGTGAGCCCAGACGACGGCCTGGATCCGATCCCGCACCCCGAGCTTCTGGAGCAGGTTGGAGACGTGCGTCTTGACCGTCGCCTCTCCGAGGAACAGCTCGCGCGCGATCTCCGCGTTCGACTTGCCCTCCGCGAGGAGCGCCAGCACGTCGCGCTCCCGCTCGGTGAGACCGGCGCGCTCCATCGCGGCCCGAGCGTCGTCCGTCGCGTCGGTCGAGGCACCGCCCGCACCTGAGCCCGCACCCGGCCCCGCACCCGTCTCGGCCCCGCTGCCGCTCGCGGACCGACCGGCGAGCGCCGCCGCTCCGTGCTGCGTGTTCGCGTGCGCGACCCGCTCGATCACGGCCCGCGTCACGTCGGCCCCGAGCAGCGCACCGCCGCTCGCGAGCGTCCGCACGGCGTCGATGAGCTGCTCGGCGCGCGAGGTCTTGAGCAGGAAGCCGCTGACCCCCGCCGCAAGCGCATCGAAGAGGTAGTTCTCGTGACCGAAGGTGGTGAGGATCAGCACCGAGGGCGAGGGCGAGGGCGAGGGCGAGGTCGAGGGCGAGCCGGAGGAGTCGGGGGAGTCGGGCTCGGCGCCGGAACCCGAGCCGGAGTTGGCCGAGCCGCCGGATCCCGCACCGCCGACCCCCTTCAGGATCCGGCGCGACGCCTCGATCCCGTCCATGACGGGCATCTCGACGTCCATGCAGATGACGTCGGGTGCGAGCGACGCCGCGAGCTCTACGGCATCGGCCCCGTTCGCGGCCTCGGCGACCACCTCGAGGTCGGGTTCCGACTCCAGGATGATCCGGAAGCCGGATCGCACCAGCTCCTGGTCGTCGACGAGCAGTACGCGGATCATGCCTCTGCGCCTCCTGTCTCTCCGAGCGGGACGCGCGCCCGCACCATGAATCCGCCGCGCTCGCGACGCTCGGCCTGCACGGTCCCGCCGACCGCGCCGACGCGCTCGCGCATCCCGCGCAGCCCGAGGCCCGGCCGGTCGCGGCTCTGCGGTTCCAGCGTCATCCGCACTCCGTCATCGGTGACCTCCACTTCGACGGAGTCCCGCTCGAAGCGCAGCCGCACCTCCGCCGATGCACCCCGCCCGGCGTGCTTGCGCACGTTCGTGAGCGCCTCCTGCACGACGCGATACAGCGCGACGTCGACGAGCAGCGGCAGGGGGCGGGGTTCCCCGGCGACGATGAGGGTCACGGGCACGCCGGCGCTCTGCGACTCGGAGAGAAGCGACGAGAGCTGGGCGATCCCGACCGTCGTCGATGAGTCCTCCGCTTCGGGCGTGCGCAGCGTGCGCACGAGTCTCCGCAGCTCCGTCACCGCGGAGTGAGCGCTCTCCTCGACGACTTCGAGCGCGGCGGCGGCGCGGACCGGATCCCGATCGAGGCTGCGGCGCGCCGCAGCGGCCTGGATCCCCATCACCGAGACGTGGTGAGCGACGACGTCGTGGAGTTCCCGGGCGATCGCGATGCGATCGAGCGCCACGGCCTGTGCCGCGCTCGTCTGCCGCTCCAGCTCCAGTTCCCGGCCCTGCGCCTCGAGCTGGGCCTGCGTGCGTGCCGCCCGCCACGAGCGCTCGCCGAAGTAGAACGCGCCGCCGAAGTAGAGGACGTTCGTGATGATCTGGATCACGGCGAAGGTGGCGTAGGCGGAGAAGATGCCCGAGCGGGAGAAGTCGGGGAAGGCGTCCTCCTCGGAGGAGGCGATGATCAGGGAGAGCACCAGCCAGACGAGCATGCCGACGCCGATCCCGAGCCTCGACCAGAAGGCGAGCGCCCGGTTCCGCTCCCAGGCGCCGACCGTGTAGAGGGCCACGAAGAGGCAGATGTTGACGATCAGGACCTCGGGGACGCCGTGTTCGCCGCAGACGTAGAAGCCGGCCGTCACCACGAGGGCGACGGGCACCGGATAGCGGCGCCGAAGGGCGAGCGGCAGTGTGCACAGGCCGAGTCCGACGGCCCACACCCAGGGCTCGGCGGGATCCTCGTAGAGGCCCGTGCGCTGGTAGAGCAGGGAAGTCGTCGTCGCGGCGAAGGCGAGCAGGATCGCGAGGCCGATGTCGAAGCGGAACGCCGTCGGGCCGGGTTTCGGTCTGCTCCACTCGGCGGTCTCGGTCATGACTTCCAGGGTAGGGGCTGCGCCGCACCCGCCGCCTCCGCCTCGAGGCGGAGATCCAGACCGACGGGATCCGGGGTGACGGGATCCGGGCCGCGGCCGAAGTTCCGCCTCGCGGGGGAAGCGGCGCGGGACCGGGATCCCTAGCGTTGAGGTGAGGAAAGGAGCGAGATGATCGAAATCGCAGACGTCTCCCGCAGCTTCGGGGACCGCAGGGTGCTCGACGGGGTGGGCTTCCGCGTCGAGGACGGCCGGATGACCGGCTTCGTCGGCGGAAACGGGGCGGGCAAGACCACGACCATGCGCATCATCCTGGGGGTGCTGTCGGCTGACGCCGGAGAGGTGACGCTCGACGGGACGCCGCTCGCCCCGGGCGACCGCGCACGCTTCGGCTACATGCCGGAGGAGCGCGGGCTCTATCCGAAGATGAAGGTGCTCGAGCAGCTCGTCTACCTCGGTCGCCTGCACGGGATGAGCCCGGCCGCCGCGAAGACGTCGGCCTCGGCTCTGCTCGAGCGTCTCGGGCTCGCGGAGCGCGCAGACGATACCTTGGAGAGCCTCTCGCTCGGCAACCAGCAGCGCGCCCAGATCGCCGCGGCCCTCGTGCACGAGCCCATCGCCCTCGTGCTCGACGAACCGTTCTCCGGCCTCGATCCCATGGCCGTCGAGGTCGTGCTCGGGGTGCTCCGCGACTACGCGGCGCAGGGCGCGCCGGTGCTCTTCTCCTCGCACCAGCTCGACATCGTGGAGCGGCTCTGCGACGACATCGTGGTCATCGGCGGGGGCAGGATCCTCGCCCAGGGCTCGCGCGAATCGCTCCGCTCCGAGCACTCGGGGAGCACGTTCGAGATCGAGCTCGCGGGTCCCTCGGCCGATGCGGGCTGGGTGCGGGATCAGCCCGGCATCGTCGTGACCCACCTCGACGGAGGCTTCGCCCGCTTCGACGCCGACACCGATGACGCGGCGCACGCGGTGCTGCGGCGCGCGGTCGGGGCCGCTCCTGTCAGTGGCGGATCCGGAACGCTCGTGCGCCGGTTCGCGCCCGTCACCCCCTCGCTCGCCCAGATCTTCAAGGAGGTCGTGAAATGACCACGCAGACGGCAGATCGGACGTCGCCGCCGCCTCGGCGCGGGAGCGCCGGAACCGCACGCCCGATGAGCGGCCCGCAGGGCGCGTGGATCGTCGCCGAGCGCGAGATCACGACACGACTGCGCAGCAAGGCATTCCTCATCTCGACCGGCCTGATCCTGCTGCTGGTGCTCGCCGGTGTGCTGTTCAGCGGCTTCATGGCGCAGTCCGGGGGCTTCGGGGGCCCCGCGAAGGTGGCTGCGGTCGGATCCGCCGCGACCGCCCTGGAAGAGGGCGGTTTCGACGTGACCGAGGCGTCCGATCGCGGCGCGGCCGAACAGCTGGTGCGCGACGGCGAGGTCGAGGCGGCCGTCGTGCCGGGCGGAGACACACCCGTCGACCTCACGGTGCTGGCACTCGACAGCGCGCCGACCGAGCTGATCCAGGCCCTGTCGGCGGCCCCCTCGGTCGAGCTGCTCGACCCGACGGCCAGCAACCCCTTCCTCGCCTACCTCATCGCGATCGGCTTCGGGATCGTGTTCATGATGAGCGCCGTCACCTTCGGCACCACCATCGCGCAGAGTGTGGTCGAGGAGAAGCAGACGCGCGTCGTCGAGATCCTGCTCGCCACGGTCTCCGCGCGGACGATGCTCGCCGGCAAGATCCTCGGCAACAGCATCCTCGCGCTCGCCCAGGTCGTCGCGATCGTGGCGCTCGCCTCGGTCGGCATGCTCGCCACGGGCCAGGATCTGCTGCTCGGAGAACTGGGGACCTCGCTCATCTGGTTCGGGATCCTCTTCGCGTTCGGATTCGTTCTGCTCGCGGCGATGTACGCGGCGCTCGCGGCCCTCGTGTCGCGACAGGAGGACATCGGATCCGTCACGAGCCCCGTGATGATGCTCGTGATGCTGCCCTACGTCGGTGTGATCATGTTCAACGACAACCCGCAGGCCCTCGCGATCATGAGTTATATTCCGTTCTCCGCACCCGTCGGTATGCCGATGCGGCTATATCTCGGAACCGCGGAGTGGTGGGAGCCGTTCCTGTCGCTGGGGATCCTCGTGGTGACCATCGCTGTGGTGCTCTGGATCGGGGCGCGGATCTACAGCAACTCGATCCTGCGCACGGGGGCCCGGGTCAAGCTCGGCGACGCGATTCGCGGGTAGCGCGGCGGGTTCCCGCGGCGCCGGGCGGGGCCGCGGCTACGCTGGGGCGCATGCGAGAGGACGGCGAGCGGGATGCCGGGCAGCGCCGCGGACCGCACCCGGAGGACGTCGACTGGGGAGCGCTGCGGGAGGCGGCGCTCGCTGCGACCGCTCGCGCCTACGCGCCGTACTCCGGCTTCGCGGTGGGCTGCGCGGCGCTCGTGGACGACGGGCGCGTGATCTCCGGATGCAACGTCGAGAACGTCAGTTACGGAGTCACCCTCTGCGCCGAGTGCGTGATGGTCGGGGAACTGCACATGGGAGGCGGGGGCAGGATTCTCGCGTTCGACTGCGTCGACGCGCAGGGGCGCACCCTCATGCCGTGCGGGCGCTGCCGCCAGCTGCTCCTCGAGGCCTCCGCCCCCGGAATGCTGCTCAACACGGTGTCCGGGTTGCGGACGATCGGAGAGGTGCTCCCCGACGCGTTCGGCCCGGACGCGCTCGCGGTGGAGCCGCGCTGAGCGTCGGAGGCCGGGAGTAGGCTGGCCGGGTGAACCGAACCCCGTCTGCACCCGAGACCCGTCCCTGGGCCGCGCTCTGGTCGATGGTGCTTGGCTTCTTCATGATCCTGGTCGACACGACCATCGTGTCGGTCGCGAACCCATCGATCATGCGCGGGTTGGATACCACCATGATCGCCACCCTGTGGGCGACGAGCGCGTATCTGCTCGCCTACGCGGTGCCGCTGCTCATCACCGGACGCCTCGGCGATCGCTTCGGTCCGCGCCGCATGTATCTCACTGGCCTCACGGTATTCACACTCTCGTCCCTCGCCTGCGGCCTCTCGGCCTCCATCGAGATGCTCATCGCCGCGCGTGTGTTCCAGGGACTCGGGGCGGCCATGCTCACACCGCAGACCATGGCCGTCATCACGCGCATCTTCCCGCCCAGGGAGCGGGGCTCCGCGATGGCGATCTGGGGGATCACCGCGGGCGTGGCCACGCTCGTGGGCCCGATCCTCGGCGGGTTCCTGCTCGACGCGTGGGGCTGGGAGTGGATCTTCTTCATCAATGTCCCGGTCGGGGTGATCGCGTTCGCGCTCGCCGTGCGCTTCGTGCCGCGTCTCGAGACCCACGCGCACCGCTTCGACTGGCTCGGCGTGCTGCTGAGCGCGCTGGGGATGTTCCTGCTGGTCTTCGGCATCCAGGAGGGCGAGAGCTTCCGCTGGGGCGTGATCTGGGGGCCGATCTCGGTCTGGGGCATCATCATCACGGGTGTCGTCGTGCTCGTTCTGTTCGTCCTCTGGCAGCGCTTCCAGCGCGGCGAGCCGTTGATGCCCCTGCATCTGTTCCGCGACCGCAACTTCTCGGTCGGCACCGCGGCGATCACCACGGTGGGCATCGCGGTGACCAGCATGGGCCTGCCCCTCATGTTCTACTACCAGCTGGTGCGGGGACTCACCCCGACGCAGTCGGCGCTCATGCTCGTGCCGATGGCGGTGTTCTCCGCGGTGCTGGCGCGTCCCGTGGGGCGCCTCATCGACCGCCGCGATCCTCGGCGGATGGCCACCTTCGGTCTTCTCCTGGTCGCCGTCGGCCTGGCGCTCTTCTACGTCCTGCTGCGACCGGAGACACCCGTCTGGTCGCTGCTGATCCCGAGTGCGGTCCTCGGGTTCGCGAACGCGTACATGTGGGGAGCCCTCGCCTCGGTCACCACCTTCGGTCTGGCGCCCGAACTCGCGGGTGCGGGATCGGGCGTCTACAACACGAGCCGCCAGTCGGGCGCCGTGCTCGGCTCCGCCGCGATGGCCGCCCTCATGGCCGATCGGCTGACGGCGCACCTGGGCGATGCAGTGGCCCCCGGCGGCGAGGGCTCCGCCGCCGGGATCCTCCCCGAACCCCTGCGCGAGGGCTTCGCCGCGGCGATGGCGGAGTCGGTGCTCATGCCGATGGCCGCGATCCTGGTCGGCGCGCTCATCACCCTCTGGTTCGCTCCGCGACCGGCGAGGACCGGGAGCGTGCCCGTCGCTCCGAGCCGCTGATGCGCGGATCGCGCATCGCGGATCGCGCTCACGCAACACCCGGTTACGAATCACTCACTCACGACCGAAAGGAACAGCATGATCCTCGCATTCTCCGTCGCACCGTCCGGCACCGGCCGCGAAGACGCCTCGGTGCACGACGCCGTTGCCGCCGCGGTGAGAGTGGTCCGGGACTCGGGTCTGCCGAATCGGACTTCGGCCATGTTCACCGAGGTTGAAGGTTCGTGGGACGAGGTGATGGACGTAGTGAAGCGCGCGACCGAGGCCGTGCTGCCGTTCGGGTCACGGGTATCGCTCGTGATGAAGGCCGACATCCGTCCGGGCTACGAGGGCGAGCTCGACGCGAAGGTCGAGCGCCTGGAGCGCGCACTGGAGTTGTGATGGTTCCCGCAGACACGCCGCCCAAGTGAACCTCGTAAAGCAATTTGCACGTCGGGTTCACGTGCAAAAAAAACCGCAAATTCTTTCCACGTGACGCGAAGGCCGAATGTCTCGAGCGCGCGCTGGGGAAGCGGAGTAACGACGCGCGTCGGGACCGGGCTGCTCGCTCACGACCGTCGACGCCGCAGCGACCGCCGGCGAGGTCGTCGACGTCGGCGGATCGGCGCTCGAGGGGAGCGGTGACCCGTGGCTCGCAGGTCCTCGTCTACTCCGGTACCGAGATGTCCGCGACCGTGGCGTCGTAGGCGCGGATCAGATCGTCGGCGTCGACGAACAGGCTGTACCCGTGCGCTCCGGCGCCCATCGCCACGCGCTCCCCGACGATCGTCTCGTCGGCGAACACCGGCCATGCAGTCGAGCTGCCGATCGGGGTGATCGTGCCGCGTTCGTAACCGGTGGCCGCGAGGGCGAGTTCGGGCTCGGGCAGTCGCAGCTTGTTCACACCGACGACCGCCCGCAGCTTCGGCCAGGAGATCGACCGTCCGCCGGGAATGAGAGCGAAGAGGTACGTGTCGTCGGACCGCTTCACGACGAGCGTCTTCAGGATCCCGGACGGCGGGATCCCGAGCAGCGATGCCGCCTCCTGCAGCGACTTCGCCGCGGGGCGCTCGCGGATCTCGATGTCGAGTCCGCGCGCGGCGGCCGCGTC
Source organism: Leucobacter sp. (assembly GCA_031178565.1). Classification (GTDB taxonomy): domain Bacteria; phylum Actinomycetota; class Actinomycetes; order Actinomycetales; family Microbacteriaceae; genus Leucobacter. The sequence goes on from JAPSIU010000037.1 coordinate 9,985, forward strand.
GCGGACCCGGGCGTGCGATTCGGACATGCGCCCCTCCCGTCGACCGGTGCTGGTCCTCCTCATCCTGCCAGATTCGTGCCCGGTGCTCGTGGGCGTCCGGTGATGCTCCGAGTGCCCGGACCAGGGTCAGCCTGCCGCAATTTCGAATAGCGCATGGTTCCCATTACGTAAGCACGTTAGATGGGTTTCAGTTCCTTCTGAGTTCAAATTACTATTCACATAAAACCAAAGGGTCATCGAAGGGTTCCTTACTATGAAAGTCAAGCTTTTGGCGGTCGGAGCAATACTTGTTGCCGCCGCGGCGCTTCTGGCCGCGCCGGCCAACGCCGTAGCGGAACCAGAGGACAAGCGGGCGTTAGATGGACCGCAGCCCCTCGAGCTTCCAGCCGACCAGACCGCCGATGACCAGGCGTTTTCCGAGGAAGAAGCGAACGCGGCGTTGGCCGAACTCGAGGCGAACCGGTTCAACTGGGAGAGCCAGGAAATCATCACCGCGATGCAGTCATTGAACGCCGCATTCCCGGATGTGGCCTCCCACATGTGGGTCGACCAGGGTGCGCAAACAGTTCACGGCAGCTTCAATAGCGCCGCAGAAGAATCACGCATCGAAGATTACGTCGCTGCCATCAGACAGCTCTCTGCCGATTCTCAGTACCCGGTTGAGGTGTCTCAGAACACCTTCAGCGTGAAAGAGCAGCATGAACTCGTCGATTCACTTGCTCTTGAGCCGGATAAATGGGTACAGGCGCTGGGGGACAAACCGGTCGCGGTGTCTGCTGAGAATGATGGAACGATCGTGGTCTGGTTCGCGGACGGGGATACAGCAAGTGAAGGAAGTCCACGAACGGTGTCGCTGAATGGCTTCGTTGTGACTATTGCGGTTGAGCCGGCATTCGGTGAAGCTCAATGAAGGTGTGCAGACTCATCTCCAGGGACGCCACTGAGCGCTGCCACCTCAGGCGTCCACGTCGCTTCGGTCGACAAGACCAAGCCTGTCCTGGGTGAGGTTCCATCTGGCAAGTGCCGCGTGGAGGCCTCCCTCGAGTGGTGCGAGTGCAAAGGCTGCCGCTGAAACGCCGACTATTGCGGGGATGTCGAGTGAAGCGATGAGCAGGGGTGGAGTATTCTCCGAACCATGATGACGGGCGGCGGGATGAGCGGGCGGGGAACGCGCGTGTCCGGCGGCGACGCCGAGCTGCAGCGGGAGCTCAACCGTCAGGCGCCGGAGGTTCGGCACCTCGGTCGTCGTATCGCCGACCTCTTCCGCCCGTACCGCGGGCAGCTCGCGGTCATCGTCGTGCTCGTCCTGGTCTCCGCAGCGCTCGGGATCCTCCCGCCGCTGCTCACGCAGCGCGTCTTCGACGAGGGGCTGTTCCCGCCGACGGGAGGTCCCGATCTCCCGGTGCTCTCGTGGCTCGTGGGCGGGATGGTCGCCGTGTTCGTCGTCTCCTCCGCGCTCGGCATCGTGCAGACGCTCTTCACGGCACGGGTCGGCAACCGCGTCATGGGCGACCTGCGGGTGAAGCTCTTCGCGCACCTGCAGTCGATGGAGCTCGGCTTCTTCACCCGAACCAAGACGGGTGTGATCCAGTCGCGCCTGCAGAACGACGTGGGCGGCGTCGCGAACGTGCTCACCAACACCGTGTCGAACGTGATCGGGAACACGGTGACGGTCTTGGCGGCGGCCGTCGCGATGCTGCTGCTGAGCTGGCAGCTCACGCTCATCGCGCTCGTGCTGATGCCGGTGCTGGTCTTCGCGCAGCGCAGGGTCGGGCAGATCCGGGCCAGGATCGCGGGGCGCACGCAGGAGTCGCTCTCCGAGATGACGGCGATCACGCAGGAGACGCTCTCGATCTCGGGAGTGCTGCTCGCGAAGACCTACTCCCGGCAGGCGGCCGAGACGGAGCGCTACGCGGCCGAGAACCGCAACCAGGTCGAGCTGCAGGTGCGGCAGACGATGAGCGGGCAGGCGTTCTTCGCACTGGTGCAGGTCTTCCTCTCGGCGGTTCCGGCGATCGTGTACCTCTTCTCGGGGTGGCTCATCGCCCGCGGGCAGGGCGAGGGCTTCGATCCCGGGATCACCCCCGGCACGATCGTGGCGTTCACGACCGTGCAGTCCCGGCTGCTCTTCCCGCTCATGGCTCTCATGAGGGTGGCCCTCGACCTGCAGACGTCGAAGGCGCTGTTCGCCCGGATCTTCGAGTACCTCGACCTCAAGCCCGCGATCGCGGACGCGCCCGATGCGCGGGAGCCCTCCGACGCGCCGGGCCGGGCCGGGCGCGTGGAGTTCTCGGAGGTGTCCTTCAGGTACCCGGAGCCGGGCACCCTAGCGTCGTCGCCCCGGCTCGATGACGAGAGCGCCGTCTCGGCGGGGAGCCGCGCTGCGCGTCCGACGCTCGACCGCGTGACGTTTCACGTGGAACCGGGCGAGTTCGTGGCGTTCGTCGGCGCCTCAGGGGCGGGCAAGACCACGATCGGCTCGCTGATCCCGCGTCTCTACGATGCCGACTCGGGCAGTGTGCGGTACGCGGACGACGATGTGCGGGAGCTGCGTCAGGAAGCCCTCATGGACCGGATCGGCGTGGTCACGCAGGAGCCGTACCTGTTCCACGCGTCGGTTGCCGCCAACCTCCGCTACGCGAAGCCCGAGGCCTCGCAGGAGGAGCTGGAAGCGGCGGCGAAGCTCGCGAACATCCACGACACGATCGTCGGATTCGGCGACGGGTACGACACGATCGTGGGGGAGCGCGGGTACCGGCTCTCGGGCGGGGAGAAGCAGCGGATCGCCATCGCGCGGGTGCTGCTCAAGAACCCCCGGGTGCTCGTGCTCGACGAGGCGACGAGCGCCCTCGACACGGTGAACGAGCGCATCGTGCAGCGCGCGCTCGAGGAGGCTCGCAGCGGCCGGACGACGATCGCGATCGCGCACCGGCTGTCCACGATCGTCGACGCCGACCGCATCTACGTGGTGGGGGAGGGGCGGATCCTGGAATCGGGCACCCACCGCGAGCTCATCGAGCGAGGCGGATCCTACGCCGAGCTCTACGCGCAGCAGCAGCGCTGAGCGGAACGCCGCGCCGCCCCCGTCGCAGGATCCACCGCCGCAGGATCCACCGCCGATGGCGCCTCGTTCGGCACCGCGGCGAACATCCTGCGGGGAGATGTCGATCCGAGGCGTGGAATAATCGCTCTGTGCGCCTCATCACCCAGTCCAGCAAGTTGAGAGGGGTGCGCTACGACGTCCGCGGCCCGATCCTCCAGGAGGCCGAGCGGCTCGAGCGCGAGGGTCACGAGATCCTGAAGCTGAACATCGGCAACCCCGCGCCCTTCGGCTTCGAGGCCCCGCCCGAGATCGTGGAGGCTCTGCGGGCCGCGCTGCCGAGCGCGCAGGGCTACAGCGATTCTCGCGGGATCCTGCCCGCTCGCGAGGCGGTGGCGCGCTCCTACTCCGAGGAGGGCGTTATGGGGGTCGGCCCCGACGACGTGCTGATCGGCAACGGGGTGAGCGAGATGATCTCGCTCGTGCTGCAGGCGCTCGTCGACGACGGCGACGAGATCCTCGTCCCCGCTCCCGACTACCCGCTGTGGACCGCGCAGGTGACGCTGTCCGGCGGTCGTGCGGTGCACTACCCGTGCGACGAGACGAACGGATGGATGCCGGACCTCGCGGGCATCGAGTCGCTCGTCACCTCGCGCACCAAGGGAATCGTCCTCATCAACCCGAACAACCCCACGGGCGCCGTCTACTCGGCGGAGCTGGTGCGCGGGTTCGCCGCGCTCGCCGAGCGGCACGGCCTCGTCCTCATGGCCGACGAGATCTACGAGCGGATCCTCTACGACGGTGCCGTGCACGAGCATGCCGCGCTGCACGTGCACGGGACGCTCTGCCTGACCTTCAGCGGGTTGTCGAAGGCGCAGCGCGTGGCCGGCTATCGCGCCGGCTGGGTCGCCGCGTCCGGGGACCGCTCGCGAGCGCGGGACTTCCTGGAGGGACTCTCGCTGCTCGCCAACATGCGCATGTGCGCGAATGTCCCGGCCCAGCACGCGATCCCGGTCGCGCTCGCGGCCGAGACGAACTGGTCGGGGATCGCCGAGCTGTGCGCCCCGGGAGGACGGCTGCGCGAACAGCGGGACGCGGCCCACGGGCTGCTCACGGCGATCCCGGGTGTCGGCTGCGAGCTCCCCGGCGGCGCCATGTATCTGTTCCCGCGGCTCGATCCGGAGCGCTATCCGATCACGGACGATCAGGCCTTCGTGATCGATCTCCTGCGCGCGACGCGCGTGCTCGTGACGAACGGCCGGGGGTTCAACCTCGCGACGCCCGATCACCTGCGCTTCGTGACGCTGCCGAGGACGGAGGTGCTCACCGAGGCGATCGGGCGCATCGCGGAGTACCTCGACGGGATCCGCGTCTCGTGACGGTCAGGATCCTCGCGGTCGGGAAGAAGCACGAGAGTTGGGTCTCCGACGGGATCGAGCGCTATGCGAAGCGGCTGCGCAAGCCGTTCGAGGCGAGTTGGCAGCTGCTTCCGCACTCCGCCAGGGAGGGCAACGCGGCGCGCACCGAGGAATCGGAGCGGATCCTCGCGAAGCTGGATCGGGACGCCTTCGTGGTGCTGCTCGACGAGCGCGGCCGCAACGTCGACTCCCCGGCTCTCGCGCGCACGTTGCAGGGGGCGTTCGACTCGGGCCGAGCGGCGACCTTCGTGATCGGCGGAGCGTACGGGGTCGACGATCGAGTGCGCGGGCGCGCCGACTTCGTCTGGAGCCTCTCGAAGCTCGTGTTCCCCCACCAGCTCGTGAGGTTGATCCTCGCGGAGCAGCTGTACCGCTCCCAGGAGATCGCCGCGGGGCGCCCCTACCACCACGTGTAGGGTCTGGGGTTGCAGGTCGGGCGTGCGTCCGCGCCTCGTCCCATCCTCCGCCTCGTCCGCCTCGTCCGCCTCGTCCGCCGCATCCCACCGAACAACTTGGCGCGAAGTGGGGCCACCCCCCCCCCCGGGGGGCCGAAG